>CAJBLW010000298.1 GCA_903953985.1 uncultured Burkholderiales bacterium | reverse complement strand
TGTCAAAGTAGAGCAGCCGCCAAGCAAAAGGCCGGCCAAAAGAGAAACTGCCACTGTTAAAACGCGAAATTTCATAGAGACTCCTTAAGGTTGGTGAAACACATGTTAAACCATACCATAGGATCCCCCATTTTCAAGGCCCATAAAAAAACCGCAGTGTATTGAGCACTCCGGTTTTAAATTTTGGTGGTGGAGTCGCTCGTCAAACCGAACTCATCTCAACCGTGGGGTAGTATTGTAGCGGAAGCACGCGGAAATTTGTGGGTTTTTGACAAATCAACTCAATGCGTTTGTTCATCAGCGCCCGATACATGCCGGGCCAGATCCATGCTGTCATGCAGTATCCGTAGCACATCAATGATCTGCCCCTTCGCCACCTTGAAGATCACAAAGTGGCGACCTTTTCTACCCTCCCGGGCTATATGCAAGGTGCGAATCCCTGGCCCGATATCGTCATCTCGGGCTTTGGCCCCAAGTATTTCTGGGCCATCGTGCAAAGACTCAAGGGCCAGTGTCACGGTCTCCACATAGGACTCCGCCTGACTATGTCCGAAATTTTCGGCTGTCCATATGGCGATGTCGAGCAAATCAAACTCCGCTTGCTCAGCCAAGCGAACATGCCAGACCAAGCTCATGCAGCCGCGATCGCTTTGGCGGTGATCAACTTAAGATGCGAGCGTAAAGACTCCCTGGAGTCAAAGGTCTTAAATCGACCCGCCTCAATATCTCCGAGGCCAACTTGCGTGGCAGAGCGGAGCGCCTCGAGGCGGCATGCATCCTCTGTCTCGCGTTGCTCAACGAGTCGAAGCCCCTCTCGTAGCACTTCGCTGGCGTTTTGGTAGCGGCCGCTGGTCACCAACTGCTCGACCAGCGAGGCTTGATGCTCGGTGAGTACAACATTGCGTGTAGGCATATCAACCCCCTTACCAGAATCATTGGCAGATTATGCCAATCTCCGTGGTGCAGGTCAATCGATCGGTGTTGGCAGCCGAGACTTCTGTGAAATACCCACATCCTGTTGCTTGGCTTTCTGTGCGTTCAGCGCCTAAATCAGGGCCCGGATGAACCCGGCCTAACAGGAGCCAAGTATGAAGCTGATGAACCAGAAAGAGCTGGCCGAGCGCTGGTGCGTTGCGGAGGCTACTTTGGAACGCTGGCGTTCCATCGGGGCCGGACCACCTTACTTGAAGCTGGTGTCCCAGGTGCGCTACCGCTTGTCTGACGTTGAAGCCTTCGAGGCAGCGGGCCTGACAACCCCCGCACGCCCGTCACGCACTTCACACACTTCACACATCTCAGTCCTTCCCCAGCAGTCTCCACTGGGAAAAAACAGCAGCAAAACGCTGACGTTTTCGCGAAAGCACTCAGCAGCCTGCAAGCGCCCTCAAATACCTGCTACGGAAATTGACGCCATTCACGTCAAATACTTCCACCGACGACCGGCTGCTGGCCGATTCGATATCAAGTCAACCGAGGAACAAACATGCGTGAGGAAAAACCGAACTCCCCCATTGAGGGCACACCCACCGTGCTCACCGAAACCGAACTGAGCGAACGTTGGAAGATGAGCATCCGCACATTGCAATTTTGGCGATACAGAAAGACCGGACCCAAGTACATCAAGATCCACGGTCGAGCCGTTCGCTACCCCATGGATGCCATCTTGGCTTATGAAGCTGAGGCTGGAATCGAGCCTCTGGATGCCTTGAAAGGGAATGGCCATCAACATCTGGCATCTGACTTCCCGCAACGCTCAGTAATCGAAAGTAGTGTGTAGTAGCTGGCAGTAATTGACGGTGGAGTCGCTCGTTAATCCGAACTCATCTCAACCGGTTGCTAGTATTGTAGCGGAAGCACGCGGACATTTGTGGGGTTTTGACAAATTGACTCAATGTGTTTGATCATCAGCGCCCGATACATGCCGGGCCAGATGGATACTGGACTGCTACCGGCTTACCCCGCTTCCATGGAGAAAATCTACAAACGCTCCCACTCGATGGCACCGTCCGGAGCAATCGACTTGCTTTTCGCATATTGCTTGCGCCCGTAGATTCCGTAGCCAAGTGATTCGATGATCTCGAACGCCATGCAGTGGATCACCTCCATCTTTGCCAAAAACGCTGAGCGATGGATCGCGAAGTTCATTCCGCCGCGATACGCAACGCTGGGATAGGCGAAGCCATCTAGGATCGGCCTTCCATCCTTGCTGGCCGAGAAAATAATGTCGCTCAGCGCACTAGTCGCCTTGTAATCACTCGCTCTACTGGCAGGGGCAAGAAAAAGGTCGGCCATGAATGCATCAAGGAATATTTTTCTGAGATCGCTGTCCGACTTGACGTTATCCAGAAGCCCTCGAATGATTGCCAGTGTTTCCTCATTGCCGATAAGTGCCCGGTTGTAACGCCTGACGTGATCGATTTCACCAATCGCGGTCAGCACAATCTCCGCATTGGTCTTGGGTCTCGAAACCGCCACATGGACTCGGTCGCCGACTTCTGGCGATAGTTCGGAGAGCACTGTATCCAGATTGTTGGCGCCGTAATAAATGGCAACCGAGGGCCGATGGCAGCGGCCGTAGTCCTTGACATCACTTGGGTCGCGACAGGACATCTGGCTGACGTTTTCGAACAAATCAGTACTTTTCTCGATTCTTCCCCGGAATGTCCCCCATTCGCCAGGCATCGGATAGCCAAGCCAGAAATGTCCCTCAGTGAGATCATCAAGAATTTGACGGATGTGTGTCCATGACAATCGCTGACTACTGCCACCTGTCAGCTGCTCAGCAAGCGCCAAAACGGCTTGAAAAGGAAGACTGTTGGAAACTGCGGTCATCAACGTAAAGTCCCTGTCTGCAAGCGCTCTAATTCCTTCACCTCGGTGCCACCGTCAAACCATCTTGGTCCGCCAACATTCTTCTTGCCTTCCACTGCAAACAGCGCCTTCATAGCAGTCCTGACAACTCTTGCGGAAAGACGCACATGATGAAGGAACGATGCATGACTCAAACCGAGTTGGCCGAACGCTGGCGGATCAGTGAGGCGACGCTGGAGCGCTGGCGCACCGAATCGAACGGCCCCATGTTTCTCAAGCTGGGCAACCAGGTGCGCTACCGTGTTCAAGATGTCGAAGCTTTCGAGGAGGTGGCACTCAGAGGATCGACCAAGATTGATGGTGCTGTTGAACAGCCGGTCATTCCTGCACAACGACCACCGTCCATCCCCGTGGTCACCAAGAGCAAACTCAGGCCAATCACCATCTGGTTACGCACGGGCGGCTCTCGCAGCACCCGTCTGCGCCCAGGTTTCGCTGGCTGTACCAGATGACGCGGATTGCATCATCAGGCCAAACCCAATGCTTGAGCCTCGGCTTCCTGCTCCAGATAGACCCAATCCACGATCTCATCGCTCGGTGTGTAGCCGGTCACGAGCTTTTCCATCATCAGCCGGATGACGCCAACGTCATTCACATTGAGTGCCATCTCCAGCGACCTGAGCTGACCTTCAAGCTCTGCCCACGGGATGAACTCCTCGTGGGCTTTCATGATCCTCGAATGGGAGGTTGGCTTGGGGTTGTCACCGATGAGCAGTTCTTCGTAGAGTTTCTCTCCAGGACGCAGGCCGGTGATTTCGATCTCGATGTCACCATCCGGGTTCTGATCGTCCTTAACAGTCAAGCCAGAGAGCTCAATCATCCGCCGCGCCAGATCCATGATCTTGACCGATTGACCCATATCGAGAACGAACACATCACCACCCTTGGCCATGGCCCCGGCCTGGATTACCAGCTGCGAGGCCTCAGGGATGGTCATGAAGTAGCGTGTGATCTCAGGGTGGGTCAGCGTGATCGGCCCACCGTCACGGATCTGCTGCCGGAACTTGGGCACGACCGAGCCCGAAGATCCCAATACATTGCCAAAGCGCACCATGCTGAATTTGGTACCGGAGGTGCTTGCCGCTAAGGCCTGCAGGGCCATTTCCGCGAGTCGCTTGCTGGCGCCCATGATGTTGGTCGGGCGCACCGCCTTGTCGGTACTGATCAGCACAAAGTCGGAGACGCCGTTTTCAGCAGCTGCCTGTGCTGTTTTGAGTGTTCCGAGCACGTTGTTTTTGATGCCCTCGGCCGGGTTGTGCTCGACCAGGGGCACATGTTTGTAGGCTGCTGCGTGATAGACCGTGTCCGGGTGCCATGTTGACATGATCTCGTGCATACGCTCGTTGTCTTGTACTGAGGCCAACAGTGGCACCAGCACAATGTCACGTCCGGAGAGCTTTTCTTCGAGTTCCTGATGAATCCCGTAAAGCGCGAATTCACTCTGCTCGATCAGCAGCAATTTGCTTGGCCCCACGGAGAGGATCTGACGGCAGAGTTCGCTGCCAATCGACCCGCCAGCCCCCGTCACCATCACGACCTTGCTGCGCACGTTCATCGCCAGCAAGATGTGATTGGGCATAACCGGCTCGCGGCCCAGCAGGTCGTCAATGTCTAGTTCACGCAGATCGGAGATGCTGACTTTGCCTTGTGCCAAATCGGTCACGCTCGGCAGCGTGCGCACCGCTACGCGCGCCGTCCGCATCTGGGTCAGGATTTCATTTCGGCGCTTGCGGCTAAGGCTGGGCATAGCCAGCAACACATCATTGATGGCCAATGTGGAAGCGAGATTGGGCAGGTCTGCAGGGTTGTAAATTGGTTGGCCATTCAATACGTGGCCATGGAGACGATCGTCGTCGTCGAGGAACCCGACGACTTGCATCTCGTGGCTGTTGTTCATGGCTCCAACCAGCTGTCGGCCAGTTGTGCCTGCCCCATAAATCAGAACCTTGGGGCGCGATGCTCGCTTCAGAATGCTCAGATACTGATCACCCAGCCAAACTCTGGCAAGTGCGCGAGATGCGCCAACGAACAGGAGCAACAGGATGGGCTGAATGATGCCAACGGTGCGCGGCACACCTGCAACACCGATGGCCGTGAAGACGGAGGCATACAGCAAGCCGTAAATACCTATCGCTCGAGCAACCGCCAGTAAAGCTGGCCAGCCGCTGTAGCGGAAAATGGCGCGGTACAGACCTGATACCATAAATATGGGCAGTGCAATGCCGATAGAGGCCACAACGGCCAGTAAAGCATTGCCTGACAGCGCCACAAACTCACCCAAGCGTAGGTAGTAGGCCAGCCAGACAGTTAGAACGCACAAGCCCAAATCGACGGATAAGGCGACAAAGCGCTTCGCAGCTCTTGGCAAACCTAGGATCGGGACAGCTAGCTTAAACAGATGTTTTTTCATGGCGTGCAGCCCCTGAGTCCTGAGTCCTGAGTCCTGAGTCCTGAGTCCTCAAGATGATCTGTATTTTTCTTCAATGTGACACTCCATCCCTTGCCAGAACCTTCAACGCCGTCATCCAAAGTATCTTCATATCGAAAAGCAACGTTCGGCGCTCAAGGTACTCCGCATCCAGCTGTACCTTCTGAGGAATCGGCAGCTCATCCCTTCCATTGACTTGCGCCCACCCGGTCAGACCCGGCACCAGTTGGTGCACGCCCTTTTCTGTGCGAAGAGCAATTAGGTCGTCTTGGTTAAACAACGCCGGGCGGGGGCCTACGAAGCTCATGTCGCCTTTTAGGATGCTCCAAAGCTGAGGTAATTCGTCGAGGCTAGACTTGCGAAGCAAGGATCCTATTGGGCTTAGGTAACGTTCTGGTCCATTCAGAAGATGGGTGGCCACAACAGGAGCGTCTACTCGCATAGTGCGGAATTTAGGCATTCGGAAAATCTGGTTCTTTAGTCCCACACGGTTTGACCAATAAAGGACTGGACCAGTCGAAGTAATGCGGACCAAGATGGCGACCAGCAACATAGGTAGAGCAAGAATGACAATAGCCACAAGGACCACAGCAATGTCAAAGAGTCGCTTCATTGGGATTACTTGCCGAGAAGCCGGCGCAGAGTGGCTATGACCCGTTCAAGTTGGTTCGCAGTCATATTCGAGCCGGAGGGTAGGCATAGGCCGTATTCAAACAGGCGATCTGCCACAGGAGATCCCTGAACTTTGTAGAGCTCGCTGCCTTCGAACACCGGCTGCAAGTGCATCGGCTTCCACACTGGACGGGCCTCGATCATCTCACCTGCAAGCCGGCGAATGAGATCGGTAGCGGTTAGCGGTGCATCCGCTCGCAACGTAGCTGCAGTTAACCAGCGATTTGAGAAGCTCCATTCAGGCTCCGGCATCCACTCCAACAAGTCAATATCAGCGAGTTCGCGGCGATAGGTATCGAAAACTTCGCGTCGAGATGCTACCCGATCACCGAGCACCTTTAGCTGACCACGTCCAACACCAGCCAAGATATTGCTCATCCGGTAGTTGAAACCGATTTCGCTATGCTGATAGTGCGGTGCTGGATCCCGCGCCTGAGTAGCGAGGAAACGCGCCTTCTCGATCAGCGCCGGGTCATCGGAGACCAGCATGCCGCCCCCCGAGGTGGTGATGATCTTGTTGCCGTTGAAGGAATAGACCCCCAGCCGACCGAAGGTCCCGCTGTGCCGACCCTTGTATTTGGCGCCGAGGGATTCCGCCGCGTCCTCCAGGATGGGCACCCCATGGCGCTCGCACAAAGCCAGGATGGGGTCCATGTCCGCGCTTTGGCCGTAGAGGTTGACCACCATCACCGCCTTCGGCATGCGGCCGGTCCGCTCGGCCGCATCGAAGGCCCGCGCCAGAGCCAGCGGGCACAGGTTCCAGGTGGCCGCGTCGGCATCGATGAACACCGGTTCGGCGCCCTGATAGAGGATGGGGAAGGCGCTCGCGGCAAAGGTCAGGGTCGAACAGAACACCCGGTCCCCGGGGCCGACGCCGAGCAGGCGCAGGCCCAGGTGGAGAGCCGCGGTGCCCGAGGACAGGGCAGCCCCGTGGCGACTGCCGACAATGGCCGCCAGTTCCCGTTCGAAGGCATCCACATTAGGTCCGAGGGGGGCGATCCAGTTGGTCCGAAACGCCTCGTCAACGAACTCCCGCTCGGCGCTGCCGATATGGGGTGTGGAAAGCAGGATCTGCTCGTCGATCTCCTTGCGGTCGAGAACCTCCACCACCCGGCCGTCGGCGTCCACCACCGGCAGGTGATTGATCCCGCCCTTGTTCATCAGGTCGAGGGCATCACGCCGGGTGTGGTCCGCGCCGATGACCAGGGACTGGATCTCCGGCAGGCCTGCGAGGGAGGCATCGAGGCTGTTGCCGCCCAGGATCAGGCGGCGCAGGTCGCCATCGGTAACCGTTCGCTCGAAAATGCCATCGTCACGGACGAGGAGGAGGATGCCGAGCGCAGTCTGCTCGAGCTGGGCAAGGGCCTCGCGGAGCGAGGCTCTGCGCGTGATTGAAAGGTTGGCAGTCGCCATCGGGATCACCTTGGCCGCAAGGCTCAATCGTTGCCGTCGGCCGCCGGCTCGCCGGCGGGACGGGTGAACAGATTGCTGACCCCCGGGGCTGCCAGGGTCAACAGGATTTCAGGGCTGACCAGGGTGCAGCGGACACCGCCCACATCCACCCAGGCCCCATCGTAGGGCGGAAACCAGAATGCGCGGATCTTGCGCAGCACGTCGTCCCCCGGTCGCATTTCCTTCATCGCCTCCATCTCCGGCCGGCTGATGTAGCGCCCGCCCACATTGGGCGTGGCTGGTAGGGGCGCGGCGGCGGCGAGGGCCTGGCCGGTGACCCGCTTGAACTGGGCAAGAAGCTCGGGCTGGGCCTTCCGCTCCAGGCTCAGGGCGGTCTCGTGCTCCACATCCACCGGGAAGGGGTTCACCTCGATCAAGGGGCCGGTATCGATCTCCGCGTCCACATAGTGGGCGCTGACCGCCCATTGGTCGAGACCCTCGAGAATCGCCAGGTTGTAGCCCGCGGTGCCCTTGTATGCCGGTAGAGGTGCCGGATGGAAATTGATCACCCCGCGCGGGCATGCGCCCAGCAGGGGCGCACGGATCTTCTGCCAGTACAGGACGGACAGTGCCAGGTCCACCTTCATCTGGCCGGCGAACACCTGCCGTTCCATGCTCTCCCGGTCCAGTACGGCAATGCCATTTGCATCAGCGACCTCGCGAGTGGGCGAGACCGACAGATGGCTGTCGGTGATCACCCCGACCACCTTGACCCCTGGCTGTTCAATGAGCCAGGCCAGGGCCTGGGCGGCAACGGGCTTGCGGCCCATGAAGAGGACGTTAGTCATTCGGTTCGGTCCATCTATCCAGATTGATCAATAGGTGTTGGCCTTCAGCAGCACGCCCGCGGAAAGATCGGCCGCCAGCAGCTGGGCAACGATGCGCCGGCCGGCCTGGCCGTCGCCATAGACGTTGCGGAGCGGATAGCGGCCATGGACGAGTGCCCGCTCCACCCCGGCCGTCAGTTCATCCCTGCGGGCGGCCACGTCCATCACATTGGCATTACGTTCGCGCAGATTCTGGCGGATCCCGACGTTGACCACCGGCGTGCCGAAGCTGGCCGCCTCGATGATGCCGCTGCTCGAATTGCCGACCATCAGGTCGCAGGCCGCCATCCAGGAAACGAATTCTGGCCGCGGCAGATGGGTGCGGACGCGCATCCGGGGATGGTCGGCACATGCTTCCAGCACCCGCCGCACGGCGGCGTTGCCGGCATCGGAGTTCGGCATCACCGCCATCAACTGGAGTTGCCGCGACAAGCAGGCCTCCACCAGGACGCGGGCCTGGTTCTCAGCCTCGGCGGCCTCCTGCAGCACCGGGTGATAGACCATCAGGCCGAGGGGGGCCGCCGGGTCGAAGCCGGCGCCGGCGCACAGTTCGTCCCGACCGAGGTCCGCCAGCTCGACCAGGCCGTCGAGGCCGGGGGCGCCGCTGACGAACACATGTTCCGCCCGCTCGCCCATTCGCACCAGGCGCGTCCGGGCGTCCTCCGAAGAGACGAAATGAAAATGCGCGAGCTTGGAAATGGCATGACGAACAGGTTCGTCGACCGTCCCCGAACGTTCGCCCCCATGGATATGGGCAATCGGGATGTTCAGATGGATAGCCGCCAGGGCGCCGGCGAGCATCTCGCCGCGGTCGCCGAGGAGCAATACGACGTCAGGACGCAGGCGCTCGAAGGCATCGACGCAGCCGGCCAGGGTCGCCGCCAAGTTGCGGGCCATGGCCGATCCCGTGGACTCCTCGATAGCCACCGGAATCCGCGCGGCGACGTGGAGGCCACTGGCTACGATCTCATCCACCGTGGTGCCGAAGCGGGGCGACAGGTGCATGCCGGTGACCACCACGTCCAGGGTCAGCCCGGACTCGGCGGCGATCGCCCGGAGGGTGGACTGCATCAGCCCGAAATCGGCCCGCGTTCCGGACACATAGCAGATCCTGCGCACTGCCTCGCTCACGCCAGATCGCTCCACTGCAAGGTCGTGCCTTCGGCCAGGGCATGGGCTACGCGGCGGCCGATCACCCGCTCCAGATCCCTCGGCGGGATGCCGTCGCCTGGGCGCAGCACGGCCAAGTCCTCGCGGGAGAGCGTGGCGCCAGCCGCCAGCGGGCGGATGAGAGTCACGCTGCGGCGGACCAGGTCGCGCACGGGAATCTCGCTGGCCATCGGCTGCTTGTCGGCAACGCCGAGAGCCCGCTCGACCTGGCGCACCCGGTCGACCATCTCGGCCAGTTCACCGGGCTCAATGGAGGCGGTGTGGTCCGGTCCCGGCAGGCCACGATCGAGGGTGAAGTGCTTTTCGATCACCACCGCCCCTGCCGCCACCGCGGCGACCGGGATCAGGATGCCTTCGGTATGGTCCGAATACCCCACGGGCAAACCCAGGGTCTCGATCAGCATGGGAATCACGCGGAGGTTCACATCCTCCAGGCGGGTCGGATAGTTCGACGTGCAATGAAGGATGGTCAGCATCTCGCCGAGGGGGGCCGAAAAGCCCCGGCGGGCGCGCTCGGCAGCGATGACCGCAGTCGCCTCGCGCACTTCGTCGAGGGTGGACATCCCGGTGGACAGGATGATCGGCAGGTTCTTCGCCGCCAGATGGGCAAGGAAGGGATGATTGGTCAGCTCCCCGGAGGGAATCTTCAGACGCCCCATGCCCAGGCCGACGAGAAAGTCCGCCGAGTCCTCGTCGAAGGCGGTGGACATGAACTCGATGCCCCGCGCCGCGCAACGCTCGAGCAATTTCCGGTGCAGGTCGTCGGACAGCTCCAGGCTGCGCAGCATCGAGTGCTGGTCGCCGCCGCCGGTGGTCCGCTGCTGGTATTCGGCCTTCGCCGCGCCCTTGCGGACCAGCTTGTCGGCTTTGAAGGTCTGGAACTTGACGATGTCCGCGCCGCAATCCGCCGCCCGGTCCACCAGGGCCAGGGCCAAGGCCTCGTCGCCGTTGTGGTTGACGCCCGCTTCCGCAATGATCAGTGTCTTCATGCCGTCCTCACCAGGCTGTCCAGCCGCCGTCGACCATCAGGTTCTCGCCGGTCACCCAGGCCGACAGGTCGCTGGCGAAATAGGCGATCGCGCCCTTGAAATCCTCTTCTCGGCCCATCCGGCCGAGGGGGGTGCGCCGCTCGTAGCGTTCGACGAAAGCCGCCGGCTGGCCGCGGGCAATGCCCCCCGGGGTGATGCAGTTCACCCGCACCGCCGGGGCGAGCACGGTGGACAGCCAGCGGGTCATTTGAAGAACCCCGCCCTTGCTGACCGCATAAGCCGCCGGATTGCCCATCGTGGTGCCCTCGTAGAGCCCCATGTCCGGCCCGACTACGCCATAGATCGAGCTGACATTGACGATGCTGCCCCGCCCCGCCACCTTCAACTGGGGCGCGAACAACTGGGACAGATGAAAGGCAGCGGTCACGTTCACTTCCATGGCCCGCCGCCAGGTATCGATCCGCTGCTCCTCGAAGGGGACGGCCCAACCCTGAAGCTGGCTGTCGCCAACGAAGCCGGCGTTGTTGACCAATATGTCGGCATGGCCGAGGCGCTCCACCACCCGGGCCGGCAGGGTCGCCCGCTGGGACTCCTGCTCCAGGTCGACGGCAATCCCGGCAGCATTGACCTGCCAGCGCTCGCCGAGGGCGGCGGTGGCCGCTTCCAGGGCCTCGGCATTGCGGTCCACCAGGCAAATAGACGCCCCCAACTCGGCTAGGGTGTCGGCCATCGCGCGGCCGAGATGGCCGGCGCCGCCAGTGATCACCGCGACCCGGCCGCGGAGGTCCATCAATGATGACAATGTCTTTGAAGGGAAGGAAGTCATGGCGTTCGTCAGGCAGGATGGGCGGCCAGGTGGGCGGCAATCGCCTCGGCCAGCATGAAGTCGTAGGGCGTGTCGATGTCCAGCGCCCGCTCAGCGGGCACGCGCACCACCCGCAGGCGACCGTCGAACAGGCGCTCGCCGGCCAGGATGTAGGCCGGACGCACCGCATAGGCGACGGTGGTCACGTCGAACACCACCGGTGCATCCTGGCGGCGGGCGATATTGCCCTCGGGCCGGATCACCAGACCGGCATAGCCGCCGGCATCGAGGGTCACCATATTGAAGTAGGGGCTGCGCTCCGCATTGCGCACGGTGATCACCCCGTCGGCGACCGGATCGCCGGCGAGCAGATCGAGACAGGCATTCACGTCCTCCTGGCGGCGGAACGGCGACGTGGCCGGCAGGCTGAGGAGAATGTCGAAGTCGCCCCGCTCGCGCCGGTACCACTCGACGGCGTGGCGCCAGGCCAGCCATTCCGGGGCGGTGTCGGTGGCCAGCTCGGGCGGCCGCATGAAGGGCACCTCGGCACCGTGGGCGCGGGCCGCCTCCGCGATCGCCGGATCGTCGGTGGACACGATCACCGCCGCCAGGCGCGGATTCGCCCGCGCGATGTCGATCGAATGGGCGATCAACGGCTTGCCGCCGAGCGTCCGGATGTTCTTGCCGGGCAAGCCCTTCGAGCCGCCCCGGGCGAAGATGAAGCAAACCGCCTTGAAATCAGTCTTTTCCATGAGACTTTACCTTGATCGAGCACTGGCCGGCAATCGACGCCCGCGCCGCATCCACGATGGCCAGCACATCATGGGCTGCACGCAGATCGACCAGGGGCTTTTCCCCCCTGACCACGCACTGGAGGAAATGGGCCAGCTCGGCGACATACATCTCGTTGCGGTCGGCACAGAGCCTGGTCTCGACGCACCGCCATTCCGCGGTCGCCGGCGTGTAGCACTCCAGGGTGTCAGCAATCCCGTCCCAGCGCAGGGTGCCTTCGCTACCGATGAATTTGCAGCCGCGGGTGGTGGCCCGCTGCAGCAGATCCAGATGCACGTGAACCAGGCGGCGAGGGGCCTCGTATTCCAGGTTTACGCTGACCAGGTCCTCCACGTCGATCTCGAGGGCGCTGTAGCGGCCGCCGCTGGCGGTGACCCGAGCCGGCAGGCCGAGCATCCAATAGAGATAGTCGAACTCGTGGCTCAGCTCGAGCAGGGCGCCGCCGCCGAGTGCCTGGCGAGCCGAGACCGTGTCCTGGTAACGGCTGGCGGGGCGCCAGGTCGGCAGATACTGACCGACTTCGGCGCGGACGGCCAGCACCTCACCGATCGCGCCGGCATGGATCAGCCGACGGGCCTCGATCAGGGAAGGCAGGAAGCGCAGGTTGTAGGCCACCATCAGCGGAATTTCGCCAGCCGCGATGAGCAGTTCGTCGAGGCCCGTGCAGCTCGTGGCCAGAGGCTTCTCGATCAGCAAAGGGACACCCGCCCGCGCCAAAGGCATAGCCACAGCCAAATGCGTTGAGGCAGGGCTAGCAATGATGGCCGCAGAAGGTGCGAAGGCCAAAGCATCATTGATTGACGTGAACTGCAGATCGGCGCCCTCCGGTAATTCTTCATTGGCCCCGCTAGTGGTCAGTCGCAGAACACCGATACGCGACTGTGGGCGGAGCGCGCGCAGGTTCCGCAGATGACGCCTTCCAATGCTGCCCAAGCTGACCACCAAGAACCGCTGGTCGGCCTCAAAACACATCGCAGGCCCTTCTAATGAGTCGCATCAGTCTGTTACCTATTGCTGGCTGTCGCATCGAGTTATCTAGATATCAAGGAAGCGACGGAGAACTTGCAACCCAATCTCGCCGCTGCGTTCAGGGTGAAACTGAGTAGCCATCAGGTTACCGCGCTGGATAGCGGCGCAGACCCGGTGACCACCGTAGATACAATCGGCTAGCCTGTCCGCAGGATTCAACGGTTGGGCCGCGAAAGAATGTACAAAATAAACCGCTGGCCGCTGCCCGAGGAAGGGTTCGAGCAGGGTGCCTGACCAGTCGCGGCCCGACTCCGGCTGCACAAGGTGATTCCAGCCGATGTGGGGCACCCGCTGCGGGGCGCCGTCGATGGTCTGCCGCGGCACGGCGCACACCTGGCCCGGCAGCAGGCCGAGGCCGGGATGTTCGCCGAATTCCTCGCTGTCCTCGAACAGGGCCTGCATGCCGACGCAGATGCCGAGCATCGGCCGGCCGGTATCCACATAGCGGCGCAGGGCGTCGTCGAAACCGCGCCGGCGCAATTCATCCAGGCAGTCGCTGAAGGCGCCGACCCCGGGCACCACCAGGCGTCCGGCATCGACAATCTCGCCGGGCGTCTCGACCACGCGCACCGCCGCGCCGCAGTGCTCGAAGGCACGGGCGACGTTGAGCAGGTTGGCCATGCCATAGTCGACCAGGGTAATGGACTTCTGGGTCATATCGATCTCACCGCCAATCCGGCCGCGCGGCCCGCGTCGCGGATCGCCGCCAGTGGTATCCGGTTGTAATGAAGGACGTCCGCCATCGACACCGCATCGGCGCCGCCGGTGGTCGCCGCCTCGATGAAATGCTCGATGCTGCCCATGCCGCCGCTGGCGATCACCGGTACCGGCACTGCCGCGCTGACCTGGCGCACCAGATCGATATCGAAGCCCTTGCGGGTGCCCTCCCGATCGACGGAAGTGAGCAGAATCTCGCCGGCGCCGAGCTCTACCCCGCGGCAGATCCACTCAAGGACATCAAGCCCGGTGCGTTCGCGGCCGTTGTCCGTATAGGCCTCCCACTTGCCGGGTGCCACCTGCTTCGCCTCGATGGAGAGGACCATCGCCTGGGAACCGAAGCGCCGCGACACCTCGGTGATCAGCTCGGGGCGGGCGACCGCCGCAGTATTGATGGCCACCTTGTCGGCGCCGGAGCGGAGGATGTGGCGGGCATCATCGACCGAGCGGATGCCGCCGCCCACCGTAATCGGGATGAAGACCCGGTCGGCCGCGCGGCGGATGATGTCGCTGAGATTGTTGCGGCCGTAGAGGCTAGCAACGATGTCCATGTACACCAGCTCGTCCGCCCCCGCCTCGTAGTAGCGGATGGCGAACTCCTGGGGGTCGCCCATGACCCGCAGGCCTTCCAGCTGAACCCCCTTGATCAGGTTCGGACCCTTGATGTCCAGGCGGGGAATGATGCGCAGATTGCTCATCGGGAGGCGCGCTCAGCGGACCTGGTGGTGGCCGTGCCAGACCGCATGGCGGAGCTTCCACTGGCCATCCTCCCACTTCCACAGATGAGGACTGCGGAATGTGTCGGCGAGGGCCATGAAATACTCTCGCGTCATGGTTGGCTGCTCAAACATCCGGCTGGCCTCTGGGAATTCGTTGGCCGGGATGCTGAGGTAGCGGAAAATCTCGTCGGCGAAGCGCTCGGGGAATTCGTGATCGAAGCGCTTGACCAAGGCAACGCCCTCCTCTCGGGTAATGTCGCCTGAGCGGATTTCCTGGGCCGCATCGTAGCTCGCCCGGCCGATGCCGAACTTCACTCCGGTGGTGTAGTAATGAAAGTCGTCGATCCGGTCGTCAATGCTGTTGTACTTGCTGTAGGTGCCTGGGGTGCGCTCCGGGGAGGCTTGGAAGCCCCCGTGCTCTACCGCGTAGTAGTAACAGCTCTGCGGATGCCACTTTAGGTAATAGCCCAGATAATGAACCTCAACTTTCTGTGCCTCGATCTGGTGCGGGTCCGCAGGCAAATATGGGATCAGATCCTGCTGCTCGAGGCCGAAAAACTTTTTGAGATTGGGAACGGAAACGCCACCCAGATGAACCTTTGACTGGTCTTCTGCCGTGAAGTATGACCAATCCCGTTTGGCTGATTCTGTATCGCCTATAGGATTTCCGTATTCGGCTTCGTTTTCGCCGAAGAACACTAACGGAATCTTATGCAACAAGGCCATCTTGGGAGCCAAAAACTTCTGCCCAAGCATGAACGCCTGGAAGGGATGAAACAGGTTATCCACTGCCAACCGGGTTAATAGCCTGTGAACACGGCCATTTGGTGTCATCAGCAGATTGTCATGCCCTGCGTGGATCCAGCTCTGGAAGTTCTTCCAGCCCCACTCGGTATACACATGGGGCGCCCAGGTGACGGTCAGGGGATGCATCCCGTACTTGGTCCGCAGGATATGTGAGGCATAAAAGCTGTCCTTGCCGCCGGAGCCTGGGACAATGCAATCGTAGTTGCCGTCCTTGCTCCGATGCTGGTTGCACAGCTCTACCAGTTGTCGCTCTCGTTCCGCCCAGTCGATTCCGGACTGTTTTTGCTCAGCGAAACGACATGCGTCGCACACACCGTCGTCATCGAGGTTGATCGTCCGCTTCTTGCTCTCCTTGACATGGTTGTACTCCACCGCGGAATTCGGCCGCTGATTGGAGATCACGCAGCGGACGCAGTAACGGACTTCGGCAGGAAGGCCGTACTTGGTCTCGTGAGCAAGGGCATCGCCAAGGTAGCGGGAGTGGTCGATCTGCTTGGGATAAGGTATCTTTTCCATCGGTCATTTTTCCAGTATTAAATTCAATTCAGTCCATCTGCGCTGTCTGCCATGGCGCGAGCAATGCCCTCATGGGCTGGGATCGGCGGCGCCCAACCCAATTCTTGGCGGATCGCCCGGGTATCAATCTGCAAGCGCCCAAAGATGCGTTCCGCGTCGCCGCTGCGGCCGAGAAGGCTTGCGCCGAGGCTTAGCAGCCCGGCGGGCAGCCACCAAAGACGCGCCGGCCGGCCAACTCCTCGGGCCATCGCTCGGATCAGGTCTGCGGTGCAAAGATCGTCGTTATCGCTGACCAGAAAAGTCTTCTCGGCAGCCTTTGGATTGTCCACGATGCATAAAAGGGCCGACAATAGATTGTCTATGCCAATGTAGCTTCGCGGCGCCGTCGCGGCAGCAAGGGGCAGCGGGATGCCGCGACGTACGAGGACCACCAGACGGCGGAAGTTTCCCGGCGCATCGGATCCATACACCAGCGGTGGACGAACGACCGTCCAATGCATTGGAGTATCCCGGGCAATTTCGCGCAGTGCCGCTTCGGCGAGCGCTTTGCTCCGCCCGTTGGTATCGCCCGGGCATAGCGGCATGGTCTCGTCAATATCCCCCCTGTCGCGGCCATGCACGGCGACTGAGCTGAGGTAAACGAAATGCCCGACCCCTGACGCGACGGCGGCCCGGGCCAGTGCACCGGTCAGTCGGACATTGATTTCCTCGTACTCCGCGAGGCTGGCAGCAGGCCTGTGGGCGACGCCGGCCAGATGGAGGACGCAGTCCACCCCGTGGAGCAGTGCCGTCCAGTCGGTCCTGCCGGGATCCGTTAAGAGTACCCGCTCGACGCCGGGCCGCGCCGGGGCAGGCTGTCGGCTGACCGCGCGCACCTGCCAGCCCGCCGCGGCGAAGCCTGCGACACAAGCCCGCCCGATGAAACCGCCAGCGCCGGTGATGAGAACGCGCATGCTCAGAAGTCCCGATACTTGCGCCATGCATTGAATGCGTAGTGTGCAAAGCACCAAGACGCACGCAGGAGCGACAATTGCTCAATCTCTCGATAGGTACGCCAAACCATGTATGCTGACTTGCCTTTGTTGCGAGACACTGAATCGCCCATGACGCGGTAACGCATCAGATCCTCATTCAGGCCCAGAGCTACATGCCCGCGTTTGAGGATGTCCAGCCACAGCACAAAGTCGTCGTAGTAGGTTTTTGTCATCCTGAACTCCCCAGCGATGGACTTGTCTATCACGGTCGTCGACGTAGCGATCGCAGTGTTGCCAAGCAGAGTACGGTACGTCAAGTACGGCGGGATCGAGATCAAATGCCCCAGTCCGCTGCCGTCTGTCTGGATGCGACGGAAGGCCGTATACGAGAGCGCTGCACTATGTACGTCCATGAAGGTGATCTGTTGCTCTAGCTTTCTGGGCAGCCACAGGTCATCGCTGTCCAGGAACGCGATGTAGCGACCGCGCGCATGATCTAGTGCTTTCTGGCGGGCCATAGCCGGTCCAGCATTCGCCTGCCGTACAAGTTCGATGCGCTGGTCCGATTTCGCCAGTGCGGCTACCACGTCGGCGGTGCTATCAGGCGAGCCGTCGTCCACCACCAGCAGTTGCCAGTGCGCATAGGTCTGCGCTTGCACAGACAGAATAGCCTCCGCTACGGTTTTCTCCGCCTTGTAGGCGGGCATTACGATGGAAACAAGGTCATTGCTCATTCGCACTTCACCAACAACAAATGTGCATCCCCGACTCGGTGACTATTTGAGCCATACAACTGAAAAACATCGGCGATTTCGGAAACTTCCCTTTGTGCAGGAAAGTATGAGGGATTGGAAGATTCAGACAACCAGTCGAGCGTATCTGGTGAAATGACGATAGCGAACAGCTGGTCTTTGTGGTTCGTCCCCTCAGCAGCCCCTGCGAACCTTAACGGCGCCACGGAGCGCACTAATAGAGTGCCGCCGTTGTAGCCAAGTTCAGCCAGTGCCTCGCCTCCCGATAGTGCCCCCTCCCGACGTATTCTTTCGTAATTTGACTGGGAAGAAGCGTACGAACTCGATATCCTCAGCAACCCGGAACAGACATTCGACACTGGCGCACCTGCGGACACCATGCCTAGAAGCTTTACTAGTTGGCTGCGTGTGTCGCGCTCCATCGTGTTCAAGTTAGAGTACGAAACTAGGGAGGTTAACCCGCTGCGCGCACCTATCAGGGCCATGGTCTTGGGATCCGATACGAGCACAGTCCCCAGGGCTAGCTGGCTACCGATGCGCTCTGCTGTCGCCAGCTCGCGGTGGCCGAAATGGCTGAACACCGTGTCCTCTGGAGGCGTCTGGCGCGAGAAAGCATACGGCTTGAAATACGCATGTGATGCGATCATCTCGAACAGCACCGTGACAACGAGCAGCAACCCTAAGCCGATCGATCGTCTACCCCTGATATACCAGGTAGCGGCGCCACCCACAGCAAACACAAAGAGCAGCAATGGGAAGACGGGCTTGAGGAAAGGTTCGATGCTCGGGTCGCGCACTTGAAAGAGAGTGGCAAACAAGCCCCCCATGGCACTCATCAAACCGATAGATACAGCTATTGCTGGGCGACCCATAAGCGCTGCGGCTGCTCCAGTTGGATACACTAACACGGCTATCGCGACCGACATCAAGGTAGCAATTAAGATCGCACTTCGATGAATGAACGGAAACCCTGTCAAGGCAACACCTATCAGGAGCAAACACATTATCACCAAAGTGATGCCCGGGTCACCGGCATTCGCCCTGTCAACTTTCATACAGCGCCCACCGATACTAGGCCATATCGAGCGCAGGAACAGCAGACCGCCGACGAGTGTGCCTGACCAGGTCAGAGAACGTGCAACTTCGAATAAAGAAATCCTGCCGCCCGATCCTTGGGACATGTCGCCGTCCAAATTAACCACCATCATGCTCTTTCCGATCAGGGGCTCTAGGACGATGTCAAAAAGCCTCCAAAGACCGAATTCGTCCCTCGGATAGCTACCACCGCCAAAGGACAGGATCCATCCGGCCATACTGCCTACGATAAGCGCCAATACGAGGGAGATTATGGCCAATGATCGGGAATTTCTCCTACGCTGCTTACCCAAAAAAAACGCAGTCGCGAAATGGATCATCACCACTAGGGCTGCTAACAAGATGCCTGCCCGGTGGAAAGAAATCGCTACGAATATTACGATCATGACTATGATTGTTTGCGCTACACGCGCACCCACCTTGGGAACTGAGGTGAGCAATCCCGCGCCGAGCAGCACTGCAAGGCCGGCAGGGACTGCCATGGAAAAGAAGATCAGCGCCCCGGCAATGGCTGCAAACAGGAATAGCAATCCCCAAACCCGCTCGCGCCCAGTTTTGTCCTCCTCTGATCCCAGCAGTAGCGACATCAGGAGCAAAGCCGCCAGTGCCGCCACGTCCGAGTTGGTTGGATTCGTTATGCTGGACATAGCGAGAAATAAGCCAATGGCGAGACCCAACTGCTTGTTTGACTTCGCAAAGACGCTCGCCACGGAAAAGATGGCGCCCACTTGCAGCGGAGCCATCATGACGGGCAACACCCATTCGGCAACTAGAGGATCGACATTGGCACCGCGCGCCAACAATCCGAGGAGCAACTGCTGGAAAGGTACATAGGAGTCAGCAACGAAAGGATTGAGCAAACCGAAATTCGAGAACTCGAGGGCTCCTTTGTGGAAATGGGTCCGCTGAAACAGGTCCAGAACTGGATAATCCGAGTAAAGAGGAATCAGCAAAACGTACTTGACAATCACTAGGGGCAGCGCAAGCAGCACGACCAGCCGCAGCGTGGCCCAGTCGGTACGCTGGGTCGAGAACTCCCCGCGCAGTCGTATGCAACCAGCGACTCCCAGCGTGAAAAATGCTACCAGGGCAGAGTTCCCAAGGTTTTCCGTCAGGCCCCAACGCTCCAGAAGAACAAATACATAGATTATCGCCAGCGTTCCGAACAGCCATGCGTAGAGAAGGGCCTGGACGCGCCCGATACCTGGAGATATCGAACCGCGCCAACCGAAACAGACAATGAGGCCCACCCCGGCAGGTACGAGGAGCGCATAAGGCGCGGCCAGCATGGCGGCCGCCAGCGGTGGCAAAACGTCACTCGCCAGCAGCAACCCGACCAACAGGTAAGCGGCTGAACCGGCCACAGCTCGTTGTGACAGGCTCACAGCGATCCAGGCCCCAAAAGACGTGCAAGCGAATGGGAAAAGCTAGTTACGTTGTCCGGCGTCAGGTCGTAAAGTTCTGCCGGGCAACTAGCGTCCCAAACTGCCTGAAAGAAGGGCAGAGCGGCCTCGCTGTCATATGCCAACGCCGGGTCAAGGGCGCGGCTCAAGGCATCGTGCAGGCCGGCAAGGCCAGCCACCCGATAAACCAAAGGGCAGTCCTCGTAGAACGCATTACCGAGCACCACCACCGGCGTGCCATGAAGCAACGCCTCGGCCCCCGACTTGGAGTTCACAGTCACGACGGCGGCTGCAGTTGCCAGAACCCGATGATTGTTAACACCAGGCGAGAGCATCGTGAGGTTGTCGTGGCGATTGAAGAGTTCGCGGATGCGATGCGGATGCACCGCACCGACAAGCGCTGGATGCTCCTTGATCACAACGCGGTAACCAAGCGGTGCGATTCGGCACAGATAATCAATGAGGCTGTATTGGTCTAAGTACTCAGGCGACCGAATTGTCAAAGCAAAATCGGCAGGCACATGAAGCGGGTAATAGATAAATGGGTGCCCCCCCGCCTCGTCCGAGTAGTAGCGGGCATTCTTCTTTGAGTTGATGAACATCCGGAGATGACGCTCCACATGTCCGCCGATGTGCTCAAACTCCTCCCTCTCGCCGCGCACGTATTTCGATACGACTTTCTCAAACAGACGGCGGTAGTTGTTGAAGTCCAACAATTTCTTGCTGGCTCCTCGATAGTGCAACCGATCCTTGACGGGAACGACCACCGACTGATTTTTAAGGATACGCTCAAGAGTAGCCCGCACCTCGTCTGATGCAGGAGCATCCGAGGCCTGCACCAGAGGGGCCGCGAATGTGTTTGGGGTGAAAAATAGGCGCCCACGGAAGAATGATGGCTCGATGAACCAGTTGTCGAGACCGAGGCGTCGGGCAGAGAAATACGCTGCGAGCACTGAGGTGAACCCTCCCAGTTCCTGGACCACACACCAGCGACCGCCACGCTCCAAGAGGCTGCGCAGGATTGCATCCATGGTCGCCAGATGACCTTTGAACTTGAGCTCGAGCGCCTTCGTATCGGAGAGTTCGTACGCCGCCTTCTCGTGACCAAGCAGCAGTGCAGGGTTGGGAATACCGTAGTCGCCGAAGCAAACCTGCCCCTTGGACGCGACCTGATACTCGTACGGGTTGAATGCCTCGCAGCCATGCTCCCGCAACTCCCTGACAGCGCCTTCGTGAAAGCAGACGTGCACGATGCTGTATCCGGCCTGTGCCATGCTTCTACCCACCATCTCGAAAAAACGGCTCTGGTTTTGTGCAAGGCTGACGAAAACGATGTTCAGTTTGCCGGTCATGAAATGTGGATGCGGAAGCTAGAAAGAGCCTGCCCAGCAATAGGGCTGCGCAGACGGTTGACCTGAAGTTCCGGCCCATCATCCAACTGGCGATAGAGCGAGACCAACTCATGGACGGTGGCATAGTCGATGTGTTTCCCGCGCCGGGCGCTTTGGAGCTGATCAACCACCAACGATGCGGCATAGCTCCCGGCCACCAAACTTAGCCCGCCCAACAGGTACTGCCGTAAACTGGGATGGAGCCGCCCACCGCGAAGCGCCGCTCCCAGACTCCTGCGTGCACCACTTGTCGTCTTGCCGCCCCGGGAAAGTAGAAAGTCTGCAACACGCTCAGCCGCGTGGCCATCGCTCAAATGGTACCAAGGCTCGATCTCGCGCCGGGCCTTTGACAAATCGTATCGACTGGTTCGAAGGGATGAGTCCCCAACCAAACTCAACAAATCATCCAAGCTAGCCGCATGGCAACTAACCCGCGACGGCAGTGGCGCATGCCGACGCATGACCTCTGTATTCAAAAACTCCATCGAGATCGGTGTCTTGCCCATTCGGACTGCGTCGACCGAACTGCCGCAATTCAAGTGAACAATGCACTCTGCACCATGAATGGCATTAAAGATATCGCCCTTGCCATCGATGATTACATTGGGTGTGTTAGCGAAGCGCTCGTGGTACACCGCTTCATTTTCGAATGGATGAGGGCGAATCTGCACCGTTCGGCCCGGCGCAGTACGCGCGATGGCTTCGATCGCATCAAGATAGCGGGGGAAAACCTCATGCAGCTCCGCGAACAAATCCTGAACGTAACCAGCATCCCAGCCCTGCTCCCGAAACAGCCGCTGCTCGTCTGCATCCGAACGTGTGAAAGCCGGATTGATCGCGGAAAAGTTCGTGTTGACGAGAATGAAGCCTGAACGAGGATATTTCAGCAGGGACGACCATGGCGGATTGCATATGTCATAACGAGGGCAGCCGGTCAACGCCAGACTTGCCTCATCCATCCCGCTGCGCTGCCTGAAGGCATCGTGGACCGCCTTACCCCAAAAACAGTAATCATCAACCAGATCAGCTAAACCAGTGTCACGGAAGCTGGTAGCCCAATTGTCAGGCGAATCAAATCCGGACTCGGACAAGACGCCCCCTTCGGTGTCTAGCACTGCTACGCGAACACCCATATCTCGATAACTTTCCAACAGCCCCCTGTTGCTCTCTCTCGCGTAATTCAGAACAACCAAATCCGGGGCAAGCAGCGGTAGGTCGTAACCTTGCTGGTACATCGGCACCAAAAACGCTGCTGCTCCCCGCTTAGCAAACTGGTAGGCGAGCAGAACCAACCCGCGCAGGTCGCGTCTCGGATTATCGACAATAATGGCAATATTGAGTGGAGCGCTCATCGCTCATTCTCATAGAGTGTGTAAAATTGAAACCACATGAATTTCCAAAACACTTCAGTAAGAGGCTTATTTGCTTTCTAACTGCAAAGCTTGAGATCCGCACAACTCTAGACCCTCAGCGATTGCATTCGCTATATCCAATACATTTTCAGAGTTTGTATTCGCATCAATCCAAATCACATTCTTATACCCCCAAACATTCCCGCTATTTGTGCAATTAATTATCCCCTCAATCGCACTCTCTCTAGCCCGCTCGATATCGTCATTAGTTTCGAATCGCACGGCTTTTAAAATTGCTCGATGAAGCAAGTTTGGATCCTTTACCTTAAACACACCAGGGCAATAATCGTAAAAAGCATCTGCACAAAAGACAACTACAGGCGTTTTCAACAGCACCGACTCCCAACCAGTTGTTTCTCCGAGACAGATAACTGCTGCAGCGTTTTTGACAAGTTCAAGACTATGTGTTTTTGGCGACACAACTTTTACACCAAGTTTTTGAAATTTTCTCAAAGTTGAGTGCGGAATATCACCCAACCCATAGGGGTGCTCTTTTATAACTAATTCAATATTGCTAGGAAGTGAGTTTATGGCAAGTTGTATATGAAATTCCTGGAGAAAGTTCATCGGATTCCAGACCCGATGAACAACATCAGAGGACGCCAGCGGCATATAAACATAAGATCTAGCTGACGGTGTCTCATCGTAACCGAAAAATTTACTGGATACATGCCACCGAGTCTTTCTGTACGAAACCATAAAATCGTATCTTCGAGCAAACTCACCAAGCTCGATATTTTTTTTTGCCTTTAGCATTAGCGGCAAATATAATGACTTAACTAGGAACTTTGCAAGGCTTGAAACAAAACCCACCCTTTTCACTAAGGGCCTAGACTTATGGGCTTTGAAATAGTTTTCAATAAATTCATCAGCTCTTATAGTCGATTTTAAGTTTTTTTGTATAGTAGGTTGCTCGCCATCTAACTTCGCATCCTCTAACCTCTTCCAAGTCCATCTGAATTCTTTTCCAGCAGGCATCAACCCCATTCGGCTAAATATCGATGCATAAGTCAATATATATGAAGCCATCGAGTATTCTGGACCGAGATGCATCAGCGCACGCACATAAACCGACCCAGTCGCGTAACCCAAACAATAATGTGGCCTAACTTCGTTTAGAAAATTTGAAATTGCGATGACGACATCGACCGTCCATTCTATAGCAGATCTGGATTCGGCAAATAATCTAATAAGATCGTCGCCATGGAGAAACATTCTTAAATCAATATCTTTTAATATGTCATTGCAAATCTCAACCCTCTCAGCCAATGGCTGGTTCGTATCTTTGTACATCGAAACAATATCGCCAATAAACTTTGCGTTGACGCCGCGCTCAGACATTAACTTATAAGTTTCTTCGAGCTCAGTTATGTAAATTGATTCAAGTTCGCAATATCGCTCAAGAACGGATGCGATTTTATGCAAAAATCGAAACTCACTAACACCACCAACAATCCACAAGATTTTTTTCATCGATTTCTTTCAACTTGGATCAATATCATTAACCTGATTCAGTTTTCGTAATACTCCGAACCTCACCCGCTGATCAATCAAATCTGTCTGGAAAGAAAAGTCAAGTAAAGCGTTGTACATATTGACTATTAGAACTACCGGACATTGACTATGAGCCAGATTCCCGTGGCTCCCAAACAATAAAAGCCGGATAGTGACGTAGAGTTGGCGCAAACACTCTCTTCTCAATTTTTAATATTTTCAATTCTTGCACTTCCTCTCTAGCTTTGAGACCCGCAATTAGGGTACTGGGATAATCCATGGAATGGGAATAAATAATTGAATTTAGATCAAGCAGGATCGATGGATCGAGAATTTCCCTAGTTGGCTCGATATGAATAACACGCTTTGGCTTGGCTTTAATCAGGTTATCCAAAACTTGATCCATATAATTACCCAACTGCTCAAGACAATAATATGTAAAAACGGTCTTACCATTGATTATTGCCATATTTTTATGATTAACATCAAGCAAATCTATATTCAAAAACTCGACATTATCAATATTGAAATAGCCAGCAATCTGTCCACCAGCCGTCAATCCCTTTTCCGACACATCCATTCCAACCATATACTTTGGTTGAGCAGCGGTTCCGATAAGGGAAAACAAATTTATGCCATATCCGCATCCCAATTCAATGAGCTCTTGCTGAGCATCCACCCATCCAGACAACAAAGTTGCTAGATTGTCGCGCCTAAAACGATAATATTCACCTGCCGTGACTTTGCTTATTTTTCCGTCGATAAGACACACTATCTTCCTGCTATCATTTTTCGCACAAACATAGTCTTCCAAGGAGTCAAAAGACTCCCACGCCC
This sequence comes from uncultured Burkholderiales bacterium, assembly GCA_903953985.1. GTDB lineage: Bacteria > Pseudomonadota > Gammaproteobacteria > Burkholderiales > Burkholderiaceae_C > Limnohabitans_A. The sequence goes on along the minus strand of CAJBLW010000298.1, from coordinate 78,171 downwards.
TTTCAGCAAAAATCGATTGCCACGCGCCTTCGTCATATTCATGACGAGTCAACGTAACGCTTCTAATTGCCCGCTTGATTAATCTTCGCTTAACATAAAGTAAAATATTTCTAAAAAAATCTTTAGCGACAAGGGCTAAATATAAATATTTGCCAACACCGATATTATTCATTATGTACTTCCATTTATAAATCCAAAGATAATTATTGTTCTCTTGGTGACAGCTATATGTCTCTTAGGTGAACTATACCCAAATGGGGAAGCCTACATCGTGGAGCCCAAGGCGGCAAAGTTGAGATCACTTTGCAGCCCGCATAAAGCGCCACCACCATTGCATTGGTTTCGCAGCCCACAACCCAACGCGCATGCGCCATTGCATTCGCGAGGCTACGATTTTCGTCTATTACGATACGTCGATTTTGGCTTGGATTGTATGCTAGCCATTCGATATATTTGTTTGGCGACTCGGAAGGATGTGGCCGCAGACGAAGGGTGGCATCTGACGGAATCATTAGCCTGTCCCAGTGCTCTAGAAAATATTTAAGGGCCTCAAATTCGCCCGCCTCATGACGCGGCCAATCGGAGCGTATCGGTTCAAGCAGATAAAGCACCTCCTCGGCCTTGCCCTTCAATCGGACTAACTCGGACAACTGCTTCGCAATATAGAGATTCTCATGCTGCCTAATCGAGATAGATGGAAACGTTTTCCTCGCCTCACTCAAGGCGTATTCATCTGTCACATAAATTTCGTCCGGCAAAACCAATTCGCCATCGCGCAAAAAACGCTCTTTATAGTTAACCCAATGATCAAGCACTGCTACGTTTGGTATGCCTTTTGCGCTGGCAAGCTTGCGCGCTTGATGCTCAACATCGCTGGACCAGCCGGTTCCGGAGAGCAGCACCGCCGCCCCATCCAAGGCCGACTCCACATCGGGAAAACTCGGCGTGGCGAGACCCAGCTCATGCCAGCTTCTTGCTGCCGGCCCGAACATGGCAGGCCGCCAATCATGTGACGGCCGCGCCGCCATCAACGCCTGGATGATATTGGCCGCGCCGGCGTCATGGCACACAACAGCAGTGGGCGAGGAGAGTTCAGCCACCGAATTTCGCGTAGTAAACAAGGTCATGCGGCTGACCGTCTATCAGCTCCTGCCCACGGCGGGTCGCTTCGTGCTGCATACCAAATCGCTCCATGATGCGCACCATGGCGGCATTGCCTGCCGCAGTGCCGGCGGTGAGTTTGCGTATACCGACATCCTTGAGCAGCCATTCGCCAAGCGTGTTCCAGGCATCCTGCCCGAAACCCTTGCCCCATGCCGACGAGTCGCCGACCATCAATCCGATATCGGCGGTTTTGTGGTGGCGATTGATATAAGCAGTCATGGTGCCGACCACGCGCCCGTCATCACGGTTAACAATGCAAATGAAGAGGTTGTCGCTGTCGGCAAAGGTCGCAAGATAGGCACGGCTGCTCTCCTCATTGTGCTTTAGGAAACGCTGGTTGCTGAATCGGGTTACAACCGGATCGTTAAGCCAAGCGATGTAATCGGGAGTGATATCAGCCTCGGCAAAGGGTCGGAGCTCCACCTTCTGCCCATACAAAGACTTCATAATGTTGGCGAGCTTCATTGGTCGACGTGACTACGGAGCGAATCCAGATTCGCCCAAACCTTCTTGAAGGCCGTCACCATCAACTCGACCTCCTCCTCGTCAAGTTCGTGCATGCACATCGCGAATCCGATATAGGTCCTCTCGTGCAGTTCTTCTGCCACCGGACAGATGCCATGGGCATAAGTAACCTCTCGGCGACAAATTTCCGAGCTCCACGGGAAACCGCTTGAGCCATATGCGGTCTTATTCTGATACATCGGCAACATATGAATGTTTGCGTAGCCACTGGCCAGACCAATCACCCCTTCCGCCTCAAGGGCCTTAATAATCACTGAGCGCGACACGCCGAGCTTGTCGACGTCTAATACCATGGGATACATGTAGTAGGCGTGTGTGCATTCAGGCTCGACTGAGGGCGTACGCAGGCCCGGAAGCCCCTGTAGTCCCGCATTAAGCCGTGCTGCTGCATGCTGGCGCCCTTCCACGAAGCCCTTCAGCTTCTTGAGCTGCTCGATACCGATCGCGCACTCAATTTCGCCCAAGCGGAAATTGTTACCGATCATATTCACTAGGTTGGTTTCACCTTTGGGCCCCACAACGGCCTCCGCATGGTTGCGGATAAGGCGCAGCCGCTCAGCAATCTCGTCGTCGTTAGTAACCAGAATGCCGCCTTCGCCTGTATGGATGTGCTTGTGGTAGTTCAGGCTGTATCCGCCAACATCTGCAAGCGTGCCGGTCATCTTGCCTTTGTAGAAAGTTCCGGGTGCCTGGGCCGTATCGGATATGACCTTCAAGCCGTGTTTTTTCGCGATAGCCATCAGGGCATCCATGTTGGCGGAGTGCCCCAGAATATCAACCGCCATGATGGCCTTGGTATATGGCGTAATGTTGGCTTCGACCGATGCAGGATCAAGGCAGAAGGTAGTCGGCTCAATGTCGGCGAAAACCGGGATCGCATTCCACTGCAAGATTGCAGTAGCGCTTGCACACATGGTCCAGGGGGTCACGATTACTTCGTCGCCGGGTTCGATGCCGATGGCCCCAACCGCCGCGACCAGACCCGACGTCCAGGAATTGACAGTCACCGCGTGCTTGACGTCGAAGTAGGTTTCTAACATGCGTTCGAATTCCTGAACCTTGGGCCCACCATAAAAATCGGCATGCCAGGTGCCCAGAAACTGCGAAAGAACGCCGCTCTCGATAACCGCCTTGGCAGCATCGACCTCCTCAGCGCCAATCGGGTTGTATCGCTTGAACGGCGTGCCTATCGTCTTATCGCCGCCCAAAATCGCCAGTTTTTCTTTACTCATACTCTGCTTTCCAATATCGAATGCATTGCTTCCAGGGTTTGCAGTCCCGACATTCCGTCGCACAACTGCGCCTGTTGTCCTTTAAGCGCCTGCGCCAACTGCTGGACCACATGATGTTGATAACGATTGAGGTCTGACGGTATTTCCGCGGCATTCGCCGCCAGGAATTTATATACCTTCAGATTCTCGTCGGTGCCGGCGGCGCTCCATTCGATTCGTCGCCCGCCATTCTCGTAGCGCAGCCGTCCGTTGGCTGCAAGCAGCTCTATGCTGTTATGCGAGAAGTTTTCGTCTTTGGCGGCAAGAAACGTCACGTCTCCGTTTCTAAAGCTCACATGCACATCCGGCTCCGCATCGCCGCCGGCCAGATCTCTGCCCGCTGAAATCAGCTCGAAGCCTTGCATCGCGCCCAACCAATCTTCAAGCAGGTTGAAAAAGTGCGATCCGTTATGCAGGAAGCCCTTTGAATACCAGGCAACGCCCTTCAAGGGGCCGGCGACTTCTCCGCTGTGGATACGGCGCTTTACTTCCAAGGCGCCGGGCTCGGAACGGCGCATGTAATTCACGTACAGACTGACTTTCTTTTCTGCGCACAAGGCCAGCATCTCGCGCGCATCATCCAAACTGTAAGCCAAAGGCTTTTCGCAGAGAATCGCTCGCGGCGGCGTACCGCTTAACAAGTCACGCACTGCGTCGTAATGCGTCATCGTTGGTGACGCGATCACCGCAAGATCCGGCGCATGCTGCTCCAACATCTGCTTCAAGCTTGCATAGGCGGGCACCTGATAGGATTTTTGAAAAGACTCTCTCTCCTCCACACCCGGATCAACCGCGCCGATCAGATTGAATTCGGAATGAAGGCTCAAAGCGCGGGCATGCGAATACACAAAAGTTTCTGGAGCCAAAGACAGGTCATAGCCCATTCCTATTTGACCCAAACCAACAATTAGCGCATTCCAACTCATATGTTCAACAGCCCTACGCTTCGGTCCAATTTTCGAACTGTTCGCGGGCAGTCGCCTTGCCTCGCGTCACGGCGACCTTCAGACGCTTGCCGATCAAACTGTCGAAGTATTTGGGCGCCAAACCCATGCCGGGGCGAATGCGGCGTATGTCCTGCGGCCCGACAATCGCGCCAGCGGGAAGATCGCGCACAAAGTAAATCGAGCGGCGGAATACATGGCTGCCCTCTTCCGCCTTTTGTCGCGCGTAGCCTACTTTGCCCAACGCCGACCAAGCATCTTTGGTCTCGCGACAGAGACGCTCCAACTCATGCGGCTCCAGGGAAAACTCGCTATCCGGCCCTTTGTCGGCGCGGCTCAAAGTAAAGTGCTTCTCGATCGCCACCGCACCGAAGGCGATGGAGGCAACTGAAGCCGTTGTTCCCAGCGTGTGATCGGAAAGACCCGTCGCCACATCGAAGCGTCTGGCCAATTCGGGAATCTGACGCAGGTTTGCCTGATCTATCGGCGCTGGATAACTGCTCACACAATGCAGAACCAGCAACTGCTTGCAACCCGCCTCGCGCGCCGCCGTCACCGCTTCTTCGATTTCCAGCTCGCTGGACAGGCCGGTGGACATGATGATGGGCTTACCCGTAGCAGCGACATAGCGAATCAAAGGCAGATCCGTCAGTTCGAAAGATGCGATCTTGTAGGCCGGCGCATTCAGGCGCTCCAGCAGGTCGACCGCCGTTTCGTCGAAAGGCGTCGAGAACACCGTGATGCCCAGCTTGCGCGCGTGCTCGAACATCGCCTGGTGCCACTCAAACGGTGTCTGCGCCCATTTATACAGATCGTAGAGTTTGTAGCCGTCCCACGGACCGCCCTTAATCAGAAAGTCGCTCGCATCACAATCGATGGTCATGGTGTCCGCGGTGTACGTCTGCAACTTGATGGCATCCGCACCGAAGCGATATGCAGCGTCTATCGTTTCCAGCGCGCGCTCTAGCGAGCCATTATGGTTAGCGGAAAGCTCGGCGATGATATAGGGCGGCTGATCGACCCCAATGGCGCGTCCCTCTATGATGAAACTCATGATTGCCTATCCTATTTGATGATTCGAATGGCTTCGAATGCTTCAGCCGCCGTCGTTCCGACGGTATTGCCACGATGCTCGCCCAAGCTTTTGACATGTGCGGCGTTTCTGGAGTGTGGCGCAGCGCGCATTTCGTCGGCATAAGCCTCCAACGCGCGGCGTTTCACTTCCACAAACTCGCTGATGTCGACATACACATTAGGCAAGAAGGGCTTCTGCGCGGGGCTTGCCCATTCAGTGCTGGACAGCACTTCGAATGCGTAGATTTCCTTTACCGAAGAGCCCGGCAAGGGGCGGCATACCGTCATGACTGCCTCATGCGTCACACGGTGATCAACGTTCAAATCACCAGCGTGATGGGTGTAAATGATTTCCGGCTGCAGCTTGCGCACGACATCTTCCACAGCTTGCACGATATCCAATAGCGCAACGCTGTCCATGCGGTTATCGGGAAATGCCAGCTGTATGCTTTCGCGCAAACCAAGGATGTGCGCTGCAGCCGCAGCCGCCTCACGGCGACGTTCGGCCTCGCCCTCAGACGTGCCGCGCGAAGCAACGCCATCGGTCATAATCAGCGCATAGACGATACCGCCGGCCGCCACATGCTTGGCGATGGTGCCGCCACATCCCAGAGCCTCGTCATCGGTATGCGCGGCGACTACAAGTATTTTCTTGGTCATAAGCTTCCCGTCGAACTCAGGTTTTGCGAATACTCACCCGCGCACACAGCTCGTTTCCGTCGAGCTCAGCGTGGCTGAACTCGAGACGAAAATCTCCGTACTGGATAAATGCCAAAGGATAGCCAGGAGCATCCAACATGCGTATGTGGTCAAACAACCGATGCAAGTCCCCCTGTCCGGGTAACTCGCTCTGGTCGGGAGTGCGGCGCCGGAACACTGTCGCTTCACCTTGCTGCGGCGCCGGTGTCGGCTCATCGGCAACCATCCACTGGATCATGTCCCAGCAGACATCGCCGGCACGCAGGTAAATTTCCTCGGCGCGACCCGCCAACGACATCGGGCGCTTGCCGTATACAGGCCCTGCATCGAGCTCTTTTTCCATACGCAAGGCTGAAACCATTGTCTCGGTTTGACCTGCCGCAATCAGATTCTGCAGCGGACTGCCGCCGCGGCCATAAGGAACGTCCGTCATATGGAAACAAACGCACTCGTATTTTTCAAAAATCTCCACTGGAACCAAGGCGCTCCAATGAAGAAAGAAAATATAGCGCGGCGCCATGACGGCCAGCGCAGCCACCAAGGACTCGTCCGAATTCACATAACGCCATTGTCCCGGCGCATTCTTTGCAAAATGCTCGAATGCCGAACGATGCCATTCCCGACAACTAGCAACGATGTAATTGCTCACGCAATCTCCGATTTTTCGATGCGCAAAACATAGCGCTTGCCATTCAGCTCGAAGAAGGCCGGATAGTCCTGATTATTCACGATACGGAAAAGATTGAATTGTTCGCGGATACTGAGGTCCGGATTCAAGCGACTGTCTTCCGCCCGACGACGCTGATAGAAGGTCGCATCTCCTGTTTGCGGTCGGGCGTGCGTTAACACGGCGGGATAGTTCTCCAAGAATTCCCTACAAAGCTTGAAAGTGCTGCGCGCCTGCAAGGCCCGCCAATCCGCACACAACTCGTCGCCGCTCAGGTCGATCTTGTCTTGCAGATAAATCGCACCCGCATCGACATCATCCTCGGCCTCCAGCAGGGTCACGGTGATCGAGGATGCGCCTTCAAGTATCTGCCAGCTCATCGGTGCCCAGCCGCGCCCTTGGGGCAGATCGCTTTCGTGGACAACGAGATTGTGAGCGTATTTGGAGCGCACTTCGCGATCAACAATACGCCCATAGCTCAAATAGAAGCACAGATCGCCGGCCGGCGCTTGGTCGGCGGAATGAGACCACGTAACGCGATGTCCGGCAGCTAGGCAATCGAGGACCAGTTCGGGAATTGCGTCGTTGATCCAACTTCCCCGGTCGGAGCAAAGCGTGATCGCAAGGCTTTTACGTACGCTCGTCTTGGCGATGGCCGACGCCAAACCGGCGACTGCCGGCCCAGTCCAACCAGAGCCAAAACTCAAGCAGTCGTTCGTGTCACCGCGCAGACCACGAAACGCGGCTTTAATGATGGCGCCTCGAAGTGACGGCGAGCCAGCAATCTGGGTGAAGCCCGAGGCGCTTTCCCACTTGCCGGCAACGCGGCGGAATAACACGCAGCCGAGCAGTGTGCCACTGCGGGTCTCGGCCACATAGACACGGGAATCGCTTACGTCGCGCAAGGCCTGACTAAACCACGCGCCAGCATCCGCCATCAAGCGCGATAGATCTTTGCGTGTTCCCGGTCGCACAATCAGATCGGAACGCCCCAACCCCGTCAGGGTTTCGCTAACACGCGTAGCGCCAAGACCATCCACCAAGGCGCAGCATTGTGCCGACCAACTTGGATTGATGCCGTTCGCAACAAGGGACTTCAGCACCTTGCTCAACTGGCGCTCGGAAACTGCGTCCTTATGTCCGAGCCATCGAATAAAGCCTTGGCGGTTTAACTCATCAGCGATCGGCTTTTGATTATCCGCCAAGGTGATGACCAGACAAGGCAAGCCAAGACAGCATCGTTCCCACGAGGTCGCTCCGCCCGCGCCAATCGCCAAATCTGCTTTCGCCATAAGTGCGGCCAGACTGGGCAAGCCCTCATGCAGGACAATCCGGTCATGCCCCTGCACCTGCTTCCTCAGCGCCTCGATATGAGGCCCCTTGGGATTGGTCACAACGTCAACATGACACGGCAGCGCGAGACAGGCGGAGATCGCCATACCGGTGAGGTTGTCAGCATCTGCCCCGCCAAAATAGATGAGGATGCGGCGAACGGCTCCCTCGCGCACGGGAAGCTTGTCGTGCAGTTCGGCGTATTGAGGTTGCAGCAAGGCATAAGCAGGCCCCAGCATCTGCACACACGCGGCGGGCACTTTGCCGACGTAGCGATGACCAAACTCGGCAATCAAATTCTGATCGAGCAGAAAATCGCAATCATGTTCACGATCGGCGACGTCATCAATGACGAGAACGCGCTTACAGACCGGGCGCAACTTGCGCTCCCAGCGGATATCCAGTGCGTAATGATCGACGACCAGCAGATCAAAACCGGCTGATCGCGCCAGAACAGCGGTTTGTTCTGCGTCGACCTCCCAATCTGCCCCCAGCCATGCCAGATGCGGGGGTTGGTCGGAGGAATCCAGCGACCTTGGCTGCGTAGACTTTGGCAGCAAGTGAATTGCGTGTCCTCGCTGGCGAATCCGTTCACCAAGATGACCATTGTGCTCACGGCAAACAAACACACTCTCGCAACCGCGAAAACGCAGCGCGTCCGCCAGAGTCAGACAACGCATGACGTGCCCAGTGCCGATTTCCAGCGATGCATCGGTGCGGAAGAGTGCCTTCATCTATTTCGATAGCTCGCTTTGAAGCGCTCGGTGAATCAACTCAGCTCTTTCCCAATCTTCGTTCGTGTCGATATCGACAACGCGCCATTGTGGAATTACAAGGCCGGCGGAACCACTATGCAACCTCGTGCTTGTGCTCAGCCAGGCCTGAACTCGACCCCAATAGAACTGGCCGGCGTCGTAATAAGCCTGCTCCAGATCTTGGGTTCGGGTCTGTTCAAATTCGGGCGTAAAGGGGAACATGCGCGAGTCTAGCCCTCGCTTAAGCCCTCGCTGAATTGCGGAAGGGAACTCCGTTACAGGAAAGCTGTAGTTCGCGCCCGAGGTCTTCAACAACTCAAATCCCGCTTTGAGATCATCCACCTGGATAAAAGGCACCCCCGGGTATATGCAGCAAGCAAATTCGATATTCCAGCCCTGCGATTGGCAGGCGGTAATGGCGTGGGCAATTACGGGAACCGTGGGCGTATGATCGTCCGCCAGTTCCGGTGTCCGCACAAACGGCGTTTCGGCACCATATTGACGAGATATCCTGCCAATTTCTTCGTCGTCGGTGCTGACGATAACACGATCAAACAAGCCAGAGGCTTTGGCGATATCGATCGCGTACGCGATCATCGGCTTGCCGCCAAACGGTTTGATATTCTTGCGCGGAATGCGTTTGCTGCCGCCGCGCGCAGGGATCACGGCAATTTTCATTGAGTCAACACCTCGCGCAGCGTTTGCGTCACCCGAAGTAACTGTTCATTGGTTAAACCGGGGTACAGTGGCAATGTGATCGCCTCATTGGCATAGCGCTCGGCTTCGGGACAAAGTCCTGGCGCAAAACCAAGCTCGCGGTAATACGGCTGTAAATATACAGGCATGTAGTGTAGGTTCACACCAATCCCTCGGTGGCGTAGCTCTTGGAAAATCTCTCTATGATTTTTTGCAAGAGCAGCTTGTTTTATTCGGACCACGAAAAGATGGTAAGCCGAATAGTTTCCCGATAGCGTCACAGGCAACTGTAATGGCAGATCAACAAGCGCCTGTATGTATTGATGGGCTAAATTGTTACGTCTTTCCACAAAAGTTTTCAGCCGCGTTAGCTGGCTTAGCCCAAGAGCCGCCTGAATATCAGTCATCCGATAATTAAATCCCAGCATCTGCTGCTCGTATTGCCAAGGAGCAGGATCCGGAGATCTCATCAGTTTAGCTTCTCTGGTGATGCCGTGCGAGCATAACAAACGCATGTGTTCAGCAAGCGCCTGATCGTTACAAAGAGCCATACCACCTTCGCCTGTGGTAAGAATTTTAACGGGATGAAAACTAAATATGGTGATATCCGACCAGCGGCAATTACCAATTGATTCACCATTCCGCGAACTACCGATACTATGTGATGCATCCTCTAGTATCTTGAAACCATATTGTCGCGACAGCTCGTAAATTTTCTCCTGCTCAGTCGGCTGCCCTGCAAAATGCACAGGCACAACGATCTTCGGAATCACTCCTGAGCGCTTTGCCTCGATCAATTTTAGCTCGAGGGCGGCAACGCATATATTCCATGTCCTCGGATCGATGTCAACAAAGTCAACATTTGCACCACAATACAAGCCGCAATTAGCTGAGGCAACAAATGTGTTCGGAGAGGTCCAGAGCGTATCGCCTTCTTTTAGTCCAAGTGCAAGACAAGCAGCATGTAGTGCGGAAGTGGCGCTGTTGAAGGCGACCGCATGATTAGCGCCACAACTAGTCGAAACAGCTGTCTCAAAACTACCAACAAGAGGCCCTTGGGTTAAATAATTCGAGCGAAGAACATCTACTACAGCATTAATATCTTCATCTGATATATCCTGGCGTCCATATGGTATAGAAATCATCACAGCTTTCCCACTTTATCGCCATTACTTGATATCCAGTTTTTTAAGTCACTTACCGTCATCCAATCATCGTTCGAATCAGAGGAATAAACGAAGTTCTCAGGAACGCGCACACCACCACTTAAACGACGCGGATCCTCATTCCATTTGTTAATTGATGGAAGTATCTTAAAATAATCTCCATATTCAAGCGTAAAACAAGCATCTTCGACACCGATCATCTGCTCATGAAGTTTCTCGCCAGGCCTCTTTCCAACTATTTTATGCTGAGCATTAGGATCTACAGCGCGCGCTATATCTACTACTGTCATTGAAGGAATTTTTTTTACATAGATTTCTCCACCAATCATGTCATCAAAGGCCTTCCAGACCAATTCAACCCCTTGCTCTAAAGTGATCATAAACCGTGTCATGCGGTCATCTGTTATTGGCAGAACGCCAGTTTTAGCTATGGACATAAAAAATGGAATGACTGATCCACGAGAGCCCATCACGTTTCCGTAACGAACAACTGAAAATTTTGTTCCATGATCACCACTGTAGGAATTTCCAGCGATAAAAAGCTTGTCGGAAACAAGTTTTGTCGCCCCATACAAATTTGAAGGACTACTTGCCTTATCTGTCGACAATGCAACTACACGGTGCACGCCTTGGTCAATGCAGGCGTCGATAAGATTCATTGCTCCATTTACATTCGTTTTTACGCACTCAAATGGATTGTATTCCGCTGTTGGCACAATCTTAGTTGCTGCAGCATGAACTACAAACTCTACGCCTGCGAGTGCGCGATGTAGCCGCTCTTTATCTCTAATGTCTCCAATGAAGAAACGCACACGCTTGTCCTCCTGGTACAACTTGGCCATCTCCCATTGCTTCATTTCGTCTCGTGAGTATATAATTATTCGTTTTGGATCAAATTTATCCAATGTCATTTTGACGAATGCATGGCCGAATGAACCAGTACCTCCTGTAACCAAAATACTAGAATTTTTCAACATAGGGGATATCCTTAACCATTCCGTCGTTTAAGCAGGGGAATCTGAGTCATTAGATTATTTAGAACCAAGCGGTCTTCAAATCTCAAAACAATGGAGTAAACTGCAAAATACATTGCGAAAGTACAAAGCAGAAAAATTACCAGGCTACTTACAACCGATTCTGAGTTGAATATTGAAACCAACAAAATTTTCATACACAAAATCATTGCAAAAACAGAAAGCCCACGAAACAGGTATCTATAATAGTCTTTGTAGATTATATTGTATTCGCGCTTAATAATTAGATGCTGCAAAACCACTGATACCAGAGTTGCTACAAGAGTGGCTATAATAAATGCCTTCCATCCAAAAGCACCATTAAGGGCAGCCACGGAGAAGTAAAATACTAACACCTGAAAAAACGCAATCCTGTTTAATCGAGCCACGGCACTTCGCCTCGCCGCAAGCATAGCATTTCCAATGCTGACAGTTGAAATCAAGACTGGGTAAAAAAGCGCGTATGCGAACCATATTTCAATATCAATATATTCGGCGCCAATCCAATTATTAATTAATTCTTTGTTAAAAATTCCTATAATAAAAATCAGGGGGGTTGTCATCGCAACTAGAGCCATCGTTCCCGATCTAATAACACGGGATATCGATAAGTCGTTACCTAAGGCGTCAGCCTTTGCAGAATATGGAAGCAATACATTGCCGAACATTCCACACCCGGTTTTTATTAGTCGAGGAATTTTCATTACTACATCTAGCGCCCCTGCTGACAGAGTATTCGATGTCAAATATGTGACAATTACCGTTGGCGCGTGGTTAAGCGCTGCGCCATATAGTTTTGATGTAAAAAAGGCCATTGCGTGCTGCAACAACGGCTTTGCGTCACTAAATTCTGCTTTTCCTATCGATAAAGAAAAGTGAAATTTTGAACCAGCCAAGAAAAAATACAATATGGATCGAGCATTTCCAATTATTACAAAGCTAATTATTACTTCCGTCATTCCGAAATCAAGCGCCGGCATAACAATTACAGTCACTAGAAACACTAAATTGCCAAACACCTCCACCGTTCTTACCACACCGAAACGCCCCAAGCCCTCAAGCGCCCCTCGAAGTATGTCGCCAGCAAAATGAAGAGGGAGTGATATAGCAGTTAAATATATTATTAGCTTAAATGACTCAATATCTTTTTCTTGAATTGCAAAAGTCGTGACTATTGAAGATGCGAGAGTAGATATAAGAACAAGAACCACTATTCCGATCGCTATCGCACAGAGAAGAGCGATCTTCACCATACTCTCAGCTATGTGGGCATTAGCCTCTGCAATCGAGCTTGCCACATAGCGCGATGTGGCTTCTGGTAGGCCCGCTAGAAAAAAACCAACTATACCTATCGGAAGCAGTTGCCGCGCCAAAACAAGAATGCCGTAACCTTCTAAACCATAAGCATCAATTATTATTGATATGGCCGCCAAGCCTATTGCAGTGTTTATTGAAAATGCGCTTATATTTATATAGATGTTTCTTATCAGTCTAATCATGACTTGCATCCGTTTATGTTAAACAAGTCACTGCTTCTTGAATTAGACGCTGCTAGATCCATTGGTTGTGGTGGCATCTTCTTATGGAGAACACATTTGGTAGCCGGAAATCTAAACAGTCGAAGCTGCTGCAATTTCATAGTCAGCCGCATGTCTATTTCAATTAGCCTTTTTGCTACCAAGTACTACGCCCCCCATCCATCACTACATTTTGGCCCGTCATATAGCTAGAGGCATCAGAGCAGAGGAACTGGACCGCGGCCCGGTACTCGTCAGCGCGGGCCATCCGACCGAGAGGGATCAGCTGTGAGAGACGGGCAACGAACTCTTCCCCCTGGCCATTGAATACTCCACCAGGAGACAGCGCGTTGCAGCGAATCCCGGCTTCGTGCCAGTAGGTAGCCAAGTAGCGGGTCAACCCAAGCAGGGCTGTCTTCACCACCGGATAGGTAACTGGCTTGACTGGCTGCCGGTCTTCAGGCAAACCAAGTTTGCTGTAGAGTCGCTGGTCGGGCGCAAAAACCGCCAAGTCGGAGGCGATGTTCAGGATTGTGCCGCCGCCGTTCGCTGCCATCCAGCCGCCGAAAGTCTGTGCACACAGGAAAGCCCCCGTCAGCCCAACCCCCAGCTGGAAGTTCCACTGTTCAAGAGAAAAGTTCTCGAGACGGGATGTCTCTACCACACTGTCTGCGCGGACTTTAGGATCGACCGCAGCGTTGTTCACCAGGACATGGATTCCACCAAGAGTCTGCAACACGGTGTCAAGGCCGGCGACCACAGAAGCCTGGCTGGTCACATCCAGCCTCAAAGCCATCGCTTGAACTCGCGGAAACTCGGCGCGAACCTGCGCCACTTCGGCCTCGGCGCGCTCCACGTCGATGTCTGCGATCACTACGTTAGCACCGATTTCTGCCAGGGCCCGCGCGTGCTGCGAGCCGAGCAGCCCGGAGCCACCCGTAATGAGAGCAACACGACCACTTAGATCGAAAGATTTTGGAAGCTGAAGTGTGCTTTGATTCATGATCGGATCTGTCCACCATCGACTACGTAGGTGGCGCCAGTAATGAAAGACGCCACAGGAGATGCAAGATAGGCGACGAGCCGAGCCACATCTTCGGGCCGGCCCAGGGACTCCAGTGCTACTTCGCGCTGCAGCATCGCGTTCACACCGGCTGCGTCGGCAGCTAGCTTGCACTCCCAGGTGGAACCGGGAAAAAGAATGTTGCCAGGTGCGACGCTGTTGATGCGGACGCCGCGCTTACCCAGCGGCCGCGCCGCATTGCGCACATAGCTCTCCAGGGCAGCCTTGGCCGCCGCATAGGGCACCGGGCAACCCAACGCCTCCAGACCACAGATGGAGGAGATGCAGACCGCGTTGCCTCCGGCAGCTGCGAGCGCCTCGGTCGCAGCCCACACCATCTGGGTGCTCGCATGCAGGTTTATATCCAGCACGCGACGCCATTCCTCGGGCGTCTCCTGGCCGGGCGGCACCGACACGCCGCTGCCCACGTTGCACACCAAAACGTCCAGGCGGCCATGGCGCTGCAGCACCTCACGCACCAGGCGCTGGCACTCGGCCGGGTCGCGCACATCGGCGACGAAGGCAGATGCATCTGGCAGCGCATCCCGCGCCAGCTCCATGCGCCCCGCGTCCCGCCCGTTCAGGACGACCGTGGCGCCTTCGGCCGCCAGTATGCGAGCGATGCCCAGACCGATGCCGGCCGACGAGCCGGTTACTAGGGCTACCTTACCGGCGAGTTCAAGATCCACTTTGCTTCCACCAAGCGCGCGTCATGTCGCGGTAGCGTGCGAGCGCGCCCGCGTGGTCGTTGTCGTCGGCGCGGGCAGTCTGCAGGATGAAATGACCGGCATAGCTGGCCTTGCGGAGAGCTCCAAACACCGTCGGGAAATCCGCATTGCCCGTTCCCAGCGGGACTGTCGTGCCATGCAGCTTGCGGTCCTTAACGTGCACGTTGTCGATGCGGTGGCCGTAGCTGCCGACTTCCTCGGCGGGCGAGAAGCCCAGCGCAGCACTGTTGCCGATGTCGTAGTTGATGCCGAAGGCGTCCCGCGGCAAGCGATCGATGAACTCCGCCAGCCTCGCCGGTCCGAAGTCGGACTCGAAGACGATCTTCATGCCGGCGCTAACAAGTCGTTGCCGCAGCGGCAACACGCCTTCCAGCAACGTGCGCTCGTGTTCCGTTGTTTGTAACGAGCCATTGTCCACCAGCGGAATGAGCACGTAGCGGATGCCGACCTGTTCTGAGGCATCGAGAATGGCCCACAGGTCCGCGAGCAGGGCCTCGCGCGCGGCGCCCTCCACCTTGTAGAACGGCGCCTGCATGAAGCAGTCGCCAGTGAGCGACAGCACGCGTACCCCGTGGCGAGCCGAGAGTTCCCGGATGCGGGCCTGGCCAGCTGCCGTCATCAGCGGGTTCTCGTGCAGGCGCTCTTGGTCCAGCGTCCATTCCAACAGACCGAGGCCGTGCGCCTGCGCCGACGGGAACTCGGCTTCCCAGTCGCGCCAAGGAAAGGCCTGGATCTTTCCGTCGATGCGGTCGCACAGTCGGCCCTGCATGAATCCGATTTCCATCAAAGTCCTTTCGCGGCCCAGCCGCCGTCGACATACAAATCAGTTCCCGTCACGTAGCTACTGGCTGGCGAAGCCAGGAAGATCGCAGCACCTGCAAGCTCATCCGGCTCTCCCCAGCGACCGAGCATGGTGCGTGCGGCGCGGGCTTCCCGGCGCACGGGATCCGCATGGCTGGCCTGCGTCATCGCTGTGCGAACATAGCCGGGTACCAAGTTGTTCACGCGAATACCTTGCGTGCCGTGGTCAAGCGCGAATGAACGTGTCAACGCCGCTAGGCCTCCCTTGGAGGCAACGTAGCCAGGGTTACCTGGGAAGCCAAGCGCTGCGCCAATACTGGTGACATTGATGATGGAGCCGTAGCCACTACGCTGCATAAAAGGCAGCACTGCGCGGCAACAGTCGAACACTGCTGTGAGGTTACAGGCCAGTGTCTGACGAAACGCCGACGACGGGTCTTCCGCCGTCTGTGCGGGTAGCGTAATGCCGGCCGCGTTCACCAAGATGTCGATCCGCCCTTGCCCGTCGAAGATCTCCTTGACCAACTTGCCGAAGGCCGCACTGTCAGTTACGTCGCAAGTCCTATACAGGAAATCTATCGCGTCGCCTTGCGCTGCAGGCGAGCGCCCAAGACCAAACACGGTGGCGCCCGCGCTGGCGAGACCCAGCGCGACAGCGTTGCCGATCCCGCGCGAGGCGCCGGTGACGATAGCCACGCGGCCGTCTAGTCGGAACAGGTCGGTCGGCGCGCTCATGCCCGGTCCAGCCCAAAGCCGCGCATCACGGCCGCGCACAGCTCGATGTCCTCGGGATTGTCGATCTGGAACATCTTGTGCCGTCCCATCACGAACAGGCCGATGCGGCCGCCCAGCCGGTTGTTGTCGCGCCGCAGCTGCTGCGGGCGGAACACGTAGAAGGAGCCGTTCTCCAGGTAGCGCTTCTCAATCTGCTGGCGGCGTTTGCGGTTGCGGTAGTCGTAATTCACCGACTCGGCGCCGCCGTCGGCGCCGATGCGCCAGGTGAAGAAGTCTTCCACCTCCGCCACCGACAGCAGCGAGTCGTAGCTCTGCTCGCGCAGGGTCTGCAGTCCGCCATCGAGGTCCGACGATTCGCGGATGGGCGACGTCGCCTGCATGGCCACGACCAGGTCGACGGCGACGCCCTGCCCCTCGATCGCGTCCAGCGCATGCAGCCAAGCCGATTCGGAGCTGGCCTGGTCACCGGAGATTTCGGCCGGGCGGCGGATCGGCCGGGCCCCAAAGGACTCGGCCACCGCAAGGATCTCATCGTCGTCTGAGGTCACCCACACCGAGTCGATGTGGCGCGCATGGCGGGCCTGCAGGATCGACCAGGCGATGAGCGGCTTGCCGCAGACGTCCACCAAGTTCTTGCGCGGGATACCCTTGGAGCCGCCGCGCGCCGGGATGATGGCAACGGTATCGCTCACCGCACGTCTCCCGCGGCCTGCGGCGCCTTGAAGCACATGGCCTCCACCAGGCCGCAGAGAATGTGGCCCACGAGGATGTGGCACTCCTGTATGCGGGCGGTATCGCGTGAAGGCATATGCAGGCACTCGCACAGTTCCTCTGCCACGCCGCCGGTTTCGCCGGTCAGGCAGGCGGTGCGCAACTCCAGCCGGCGGGCGACCTCGATCGCCTTCAATACGTTCGGGCTGTTGCCGCTGGTCGTGATCGGGATGAACACGTCGCTCGGGCGGGCCACGGCTTCCAGCTCGCGCGAGAAGACTTGGTCGTAGCCGTAGTCGTTGCCGACAGCGCTTATCGCGGAGCTGTTGGTGGCCAGCGCTAGCGACGCCAGCGGCGCGCGGTCGAACTTGAAGCGCGACACGAACTCGGCCGACAGGTGCTGCGCGTCCGCGAAGCTGCCGCCGTTGCCGGCGAAGATGATCTTGCCGCCGCCCTTGAGGCTGGCGTGGCAGTCCTGCGCCAGCCGCGCCAGCTGCGCGACGAGGCCGACGTCCTGCAGCAGCTTCTGCTTGGCGGCGATCGAGTCCTCGATCTCGCGGGCGATCAGGGTCGAGAGGTGGTCCGCGTTCACAGCTTGCCCTCCAGGCGCTCCAGCGCGATCCAGAAGCCTTCTCCGCCATTCTTGTGGCCCTGCCAGATCTCCGGGATGAAGGAGGCCCGCGGGCAACCAGCCTGCAGGATGGCGCCTAGGCGGTCAAAGTCGATGTCGCCCTCGCCGACCTGCAGGCCCTCGCCGTTCAGGTCCTTCGCGTCGCCCAGGTGCAGGTGCGCGGTGACCGGCGCCACCTGCGAGGCGAAGTCGTAGAAGTCCACGTCCAGGTGGTTGCAGGTTAGCCGGCTGTGGGAGACGTCGAAGCACATTCGCAGGCCAAGGCGCCGGCACCATTCGACGATCTCGCCGGCCTTGACGAAGATGTTCTGGTAGCGCTGGCCGCCGAAGTGCCAGGGAAACGGCGCCATCGTCTGCGGGATCAGCTCCACACCTTGCAGGTCCAGCTCCTGCAGGCTGGCGGCGAAGCGCTCGTAGTAGCCCTGGATTGCGGCGGCCGGCAGCGGTTCGTCCATGGTGAAACCGCCCACGTTGGCGACGATCATAGGCCGAGCCTCGCCGGGGAAGAACTTCCGGAGGGCGCGGGTGATGTCGATCACGCGCTGCGTCTCGCGAATCGAATCCTTGCGGTAGGCCTCGTCCGGCGTGGCCAGGTCCATCAGCCGGCTGCCGGAGAACAGTTCCGGCGCGTGCACCACGAAGCCGGCCGCGTAGGTGCCGCGCAGGTAGTCGCTCGGATCCAAGTCCATGTCGGAGTACGAGAGGTGAAACTCCCACAGGTTCGGGGAAATTCGCGCCGCGTATTCCTGGAAGTCGTGGTAGCGCACCGGCACGCCCCAGGGGCGCCCGAAGCGATAGTTGCGCGGCTCTACGCGCGTGTCCGCTAGGTCCGACGGATAGAAGAAATCCTCGTCGCGCAGGTCGCGCGCCAGAATGCGGCCCAGCAGCTGGGGCAGCTTCTGCGGCGACAGTCCCTGGCCTGGGCTGCGGATCTTGATGTCTTCCGCTCGCAGCACGGTGCCGGCTTTCAGCGGACGCGCCGCCACTAGGCTCTTGCCGAGGTTCTCGCGGTTGATCATCTCACCCTGCGACAGCTTGCGCGCTTCGCCGTTGCCCAGCGCGAGCTCGATCTCGCGGATGCCCTCAACCATAGCGCGGAATTCGGTCTCGGTCAGGCTGGCGGCGTGGTCAGGGCCCTCCATCAGGCGGTCGAGCGTGAAGTGCCGCTCGATGATGCAGCCCCCCAGCGCCACCGCCGCCAGCGACACGTTGATGCCGCGCTCGTGGCCCGAATAACCCACCAGCGGATGGATCTTGCGCAGTTCGGCCATCCAGCGCAGGTTGATGTCGTGCAGCGGCGCCGGGTAGGTGCTGTTGCAGTGCAGGAGCGCGTACGCCACCGACCGCGCGTCCAGGAAATCGACGGTGGCGAGCACCTCCTCGGCCAGGCTCATGCCTGTGGACAGGATCAGCGGCTTAGCGGTGCGGGCCAAGACCTCCAGCAGCGGCAGGTTAGTGAGGTCGGCGGAGGCCACCTTGTAGGCGCGCACGCCGAAGTCCTCCAGCACCGCAACGCTGCGCGCGTCCCAAGGCGTACACATGTACTCCACGCCCCGCTGGCGACAGTAGTCGAACAACTTGCGGTGCTGCTCCACGCCCAGTTCGAAGCGGTGTAGCAGGTCGACGATGTACTCGGTGCCCAGGTCCTCGCCATCTTTGCCCAAGCTGCGCTTGCGGTAGACCTCGTCGAGGTGGCGCATCTGGAACTTGGCGCAATCCGCGCCCGCCGCGATGGCGCGATCGACCATGTCGATCGCCCGGTCGAAGCTCCCGTTGTGGTTGTTGCCGATCTCGGCGATGACGTAGGTGCGGCCCGCGCCGATCTCGCGGTCGTTGATCTTCAGGGTCACTTGCTGTCCATTTCGATGTGGTTCCTGCCCTCGCGCACCGTCCAGGCGCGCAGCCCCTCCTGTTCGAAACGGAACGGCTGCACCTTCAGCCCGGTGGCTTCGAGGTGGGACATTAGTTGGTGCTTGTAGAACGGCGGCACGTAGAAGAGGAAGAAGCCGCCGCCGCCGGCGCCCAGCAACTTGCCGCCCAGCGCGCCGTTACGCATCGCGCCGTCGTACACCGCGTCCAGGCGCGTGTTGGATATCTTGCTACTGAGGCGGCGCTTGGTCTGCCACGCCTCATCGAGCGCGTGGCCGAATTCGAGCAACCGACCGCGCAGCAGCAGGTTGCGCATGCGGTACGACAATTCGACGTTGTTGCGCACCAGGATGCGCACATCGTCCTGCTGCATCTCGCGGCGCTGGTCCTCGTGGATATCGCCGGACTCGTGGGTGGTGCCGGTGTCGCAGAGTAGCAAGCTCTCTTCAAGCTCCAGCAACGTGTCGGGGTGGATGCGCAGCGGATGAACGATGTTCTGGTCCATCCGGAATTCCATGAAATTGAAGCCGCCGAACACCGTGGCGTACTGGTCCTGCCAACCGCCCGCCACACCCAGGTGCAGGCGTTCAGCCTGGTAGGCGAGTTCGGCTAGTTCATGCATGTCCCACTTGTCGCGGCGAAACTGATTAAAACAACCGAGGACAGCAGATGACACGACAGCAGAACCTCCTAGTCCAGACTTCATAGGGAAGTCGGAGTGCAGGTAGAGCTCAAACCCAAAGTCGGGGCTGATTGCTTTTAGGATGGCTTGCAGGAGGCCGAAACACCCCACTTGATTCAATGCGGTCGAGAGGTCTTCCGCTTCTAGCGTCTGCCCCAAGTCGCGCGAAGACAGTAAGATTTTACTGTCGTTTCGGACTCGTAGTGTCGCATGGCTATACAAAGAGACCGTGGTGTTGATGACCGCACCGCTGATTTCCGAAAAATAATGGGTAAGGTCTGATCCGCCCCCGCCAAAACTGATGCGTACAGGCGAGCGCGATCGAGCATAGACCGCCTCCTCGAGTTGAACTGGCAGATGTTCGCGACTGACGACTCCAACAAGACGACGATCCTTGTCAAGAATCGGGATGAATCGGATTCGGTGGTCAAGTTTCTTTATTAACGACTCCCGCGATGTCGCGGGCGTCTCCCATACGAACGTGCGATTGGCGCAAGATCCGATAGGTTCGTCTAGCGTACCACCCTCAAGGAGGCGGCGTCTGATATCGCCATCTGTTGCCAGACCATTGACGGCGCCTTTATTGTCAGTTGTCAGAACAATCCCGTGATGATTGCCTTCGATTTGGGAGAGAGCATCGCGCATCGATGCACTCTCGATGATCAGGAACTTACTTAATTGCACAGGCTACCCTCACGTCCGCTCTCCTGCCAGCGGCAAAACCTTAAATAATCTGCAGGAACCCCAATATCGATGAAATCTGATTCCAGCGGAAGCACCTTCAGTTGTCTAGCCGCAATCAATTCCGGGAAAACATCTTTTTCCAGGGACAGGCGCTGTCCATTCCATTTTCTGAAATGCTCTGCCCGGAACAGCCCCATTCCGGCGTTGATCCAGCCTGCGCCCCTGCTCTCGCCTTTTTCGCGGAAACCTGACACGAAACCAGCATCGTCGATCTCCACGAGCCCGTAACGAGAGACTTCTTCCTGCTTAACGACGACCATCGTGTCCGATCCAGCGTTAGCGAGCTCGCGCACACCAGATCCAAGCCAGGTATCAGCATTGGTCACGATGAACTCGCCGTCAAGGCCGAGTTGCCTGACCGCATAAGCCACGGCGCCTCCCGTATCCAGCGGCTGGGGCTCGACGATCGATTTCACTTCGCAACTGGCTAGCAGAGTGCTTCGCCGCTCTTCAATGAAGCAGTCGATGAGTTCTGCCTGGTGACACAGCAGAAACACGAAGGACTGGACACCCTGTGCGATCCAGTTCTCGACCTGGTAGTGCAGGAACGGCGTTGAACCAACGGGCGCTAGGGGTTTCGGAACGTCCTTAACGACGTTCCGAAGCCGGGTCCCCAAACCTCCCGCAAGAATTAGTATCTTCATCGCTGGGCCAGCGCTGAAACGGCGCCCTCTAAGCACGGGATCACATCCTTGAGGGCTCGAGCCGGCAAGTAATCAAGTCCCGTGAGTTCAACATATGTATCGTTCGACAATAGAACATTCGTCCGCACGCCGGCCGTAATCCCGGCCAGAATATCACTCGGCTTGTCACCAACAAGAATCGAATCCTCCAGCGACAGACCAAGTTCACGCTTTGCCCTGAGGATCATCCCGGGCCCAGGCTTCCTCGTGTCTTCGTCCTTCCGATACTTGCCGATCCCTGCTGTCGGGTGGTAGGGCGAGAAATAAACTCGGTCGATGGGTGCGCCGTGCTTTTCGAATTGTGCACACATCCAAACCGTCAACTCGTGGAATTGCCCCTCCGAGTAGTATCCGCGACCAATTCCTGCCTGATTGGTGACCACTACCACGCGGTAGCCCGCTTTACACGCAGTCCTGACCAGATCGAATATGCCATCGACAAAGTCGAAATTTTCTATCGAATTGACGTAGCCATGGTTGACGTTGATCACTCCGTCGCGGTCGAGGAATAACGCGCGCTGGCCGGCGACGGGCAGCAAGCTCATTAAACGATCATCTCGCGGAAGTATTCGATGGTGCGGGCCAAACCATCCTCAAGCTGCACCTTGGGCGCCCAACTGAGCTTTTCACCGGCCAGAGAGATGTCTGGCTGCCGCTGACGCGGATCGTCCTTGGGTAATGGCATGAACCGTAACTTGCTTGGCGAGTCGGTGAGACGAAGCACCGTCTCGGCCAACTCGATCATCGTGAACTCCCCCGGATTGCCCATATTCACTGGGCCAAGAAAATCCACCGGCGAAGCCATCATGCGAACGAATCCATCGATCAAGTCATCCACATAACAGAAGCTTCGAGTCTGCACCCCTTCGCCGTAGATCGTGATGTCGTCACCACGCAGCGCCTGTACGATGAAGTTGCTAACCACGCGACCGTCGTTAGGATGCATGCGAGGACCATACGTGTTGAAAATCCTGACGACTTTGATCGGCATCTCGTGTTGCCGCCAATAATCGAAGAACAGTGTCTCGGCGCAGCGTTTGCCTTCGTCGTAACAACTCCTAGGACCAATCGGATTAACATTCCCCCAATACGTCTCAGCCTGTGGATGGACGAACGGATCGCCATAGACTTCACTGGTAGACGCCTGAAACACACGGGCCCTGGTTCGCTTGGCAAGATCAAGGACATTGATGGCCCCCATGACACTAGTCTTGGTGGTCTGTACCGGATCGAATTGATAGTGGATCGGCGAAGCTGGACACGCCAAGTTGTATATCTCATCCACCTCGACATTGAGGGGTTGCGAAATATCGTGCCGCAACAGTTCGAAATGGGGATTTTTTAGAAGATTCAGTATATTTTCGCGAGTGCCAGTAAAAAAATTATCAACGCAAAGGACATCGCAACCATCAGCGAGCAAGCGTTCACAGAGATGCGACCCTAAGAACCCAGCACCGCCGGTAACCAAAACTCTTTTTTTTATCGAATATCGATTGGACATTTTAATTCTCGCAATAATAATTGCACCACCAAATCAATCAGCACCGAATAAATCTCGCGTGTAAACCTTGTGAGCAACATCACCAAGCGCATCAGATTTTCGATTGGCGATTATTACGTTTGCTTCTCGTTTAAAGGAGTCCAAATCATTGACCACTCGAGAGTGAAAATACCTTGCATCCCTTAAAACTGGCTCGTAGACGATGACCTCGACGCCTTTGGCTTTGATCCGCTTCATCACGCCTTGAATGGCTGAAGCGCGAAAGTTGTCACTTCCCTGCTTCATCACCAGTCGATAAATACCGACGACTGGCACTTTGCCTGAGTTACCAACTTGGCAAAGACGGACCACTTCGTTCGCGATGAAGTCTTTGCGTGTGGTGTTGGATTCGACGATAGCGTGAATAAGATTCTGAGGGACATCACGATAGTTAGCCAACAACTGCTTAGTGTCCTTCGGTAGGCAGTAGCCGCCGTAGCCGAAGCTGGGATTGTTGTAGTGAGCGCCGATACGCGAGTCAAGACAGACGCCTTCGATAATCTGGCGCGTATCCAGACCGTGGGTGGCGGCGTAGGTATCGAGCTCATTGAAGTAGGCAACGCGCATAGCGAGGAAGGTGTTTGCGAAAAGCTTGATCGCCTCGGCTTCGGTGCTACCGGTAAATAGGGTCGAAACATCCCGTTTGATCGCTCCCTGCTTGAGCAAATTGGCAAAAACCTCGGCCCGTTTGGAGCGCTCACCAACAACTATGCGCGATGGATGAAGGTTATCGTGTAGCGCTTTACCCTCGCGAAGGAACTCGGGTGAGAAGATGAGGTTTTGCGTGCTGAGGGCCTGCTGAGTACGCTCGGTGTAGCCAACCGGAACGGTGGACTTTATAACCATCGTCGCAACCGAATTAATGGCCATGACATCCCGAATGACTGCTTCGATGGATTGAGTGTTGAAGTAATTGGTCTCGGGATCGTAGTCTGTCGGCGTGGCGATAATGACGTAGTCCGCGTCGACGTAGGCTTCTTGTTTATCGAGCGTTGCGCGGAAGTTGATCGGCTTGCTCTTGAGGAAATCTTCGATCTCAGCGTCTTCGATCGGGGACTCCTTGCGGTTGAGCATCGCCACCTTCTCGGCAACGATATCCAGACAAACCACTTCATTGTGCTGGGCAAGCAAGATGCCGTTGGAGAGTCCGACGTAGCCGGTTCCGGCAATGGCGATCTTCATTGCGAGCCGGCCTTCACAGGATTCATCTCGACTTTCAAGGCCTCAATTTCGGCTTGAAGCGTTTCATACTCGGCTACTTTGCTCTTCAGAAACTCCGCAGTCAGCTTGGACTTTTCAGCTACCCCAGCCGGCGTCAGCAAGTAGGCATAACGCAGCTTGTTCTTGCTCTGGCTGAAGTTCTGCATCTTCACCAAGCCCTTTTCCACAAGAGCCTGGAAGCAGAAATTGATCGTACCAAGCCCCACACCCAGATCCTTGGCCAGCGCACGCTGACTTACCTGAGGCGTCTGATGCAAACGGCGCAGCACTTCGAACTGGATTTCCTCTTGGAAACCAGCCAATTTCTGTAGTGGGGATACGAGGCTCAAGGTGGTTTTGGCACGCTACCGCCATGCCGTTTCACGATCAGCAAGCGCGGTCAGCGGGTTTTAGCAGGGGGTCCGGAGCAGTAAAGTGCGGCAAAAGGTGCTGCCGCAAGTTCGACGGACGAACGAGATTGTGCCACACCGTCATGACTTTGAGAAAGGTTTTTTGCCAAACAGGCAATAACGAGGCAGGTATGTCAGCTCGCCTTGCGCAAACTGGCCGGTGCGACACGCACCGCCACGGGCTTGCTCAGAATCTCGATCAGCACCATGACCCGACGCTCGCCATCGGCCATTTGGTAGACGCCTTCGATGCCGGCAAACGGCGCTTCCGTCAAACGGACGCGCTCGCCCGGCTTGAACAAGCGCGCAGGATCAGTCTGAACCAATGCTTCCTGTGTTCGCAACAGTTCGATCAGGCCATCATCCACCCGCGCCGGTTCGATCCCGAAGCTGACCAGACGGCTGACACCCTTGGTGGAACGGATGGGGGTCCAGCTCTTGGCCGAATCTCCCCGGCCCAGGCGGATAAACAGATAACGCGGAAACAGCGGCTCGTCTGCCACCGTCAGCAGGCCCTGGCGGAGCTTCTCAGAAGGAATCGTCGGTAGGTAGCACAGATAACCCTGCCGGTGGAGGTTGTCCAAGGCGCACTTTTCCTGTCTGGGCTTGGTATGAACGAGATACCAGTGCATCGCCACCTCCGAAGGTTATCTTTATTGTCAGCATTTTACCCCTCAGTATTGCAGCGCGGCAATGACATTCCCATCGGTCATTTCATCTGGTTTTACTATTCGGTGGCGGATTTACCTTCTTGGTCTTGGGTTTCGGTGTCATTTTCGGAATTAGGAGACGTGTTTTCTGCCGCAGGCTGCTCGTTGCTGTCGGGATCCTCTTCGAGTTCGCCATCGGCCTCGAGTTGCTGCTGCACCGCCTCTTCCATGCTGACGGTGTTCACCACCAGTTCGAAATGCTCGAGGATTTCGGGTTCGTGTCGGGTGATGTAGCTTTTGACGGCATCATTGCCGAGCAGCTTGGTCAAGTAGCCCTTGGCGACCACCAGGTTGAGCAGGTCTGAGCCGTAGTTTTCTTCGGCGTCCTTGTACTGGGTCTGGACCTGGCTCATTTCCTTTTCAAGTTTGACAATCTGCTCGATGGGCGCCAGTTGCTTGTCACGCTCCGAGGGTTTGAAGTCGGTGCGCTGCTCGGGTGGCGTGGCCTTGAGCAAAGCATCGGCGTGCGCCACCGTGATGGTGTTGCTCGCCACCATCAATTCCACCGCCTCCACTTGCCGGGCGGCTTTCATGTTACGCAGTACCCGCGTCACATCCGGGGTGAACTGCTTATCCTGCAGTCGGGCGATCGCGTCCGGGCAAATGCCTTCCAGGAGGTTTATGCGCCGGTTGATGGAGCTCAGGTTCACGCCAAAGGCCCGGGCCAGGCGTTCCTTGCTCACCCCGCGGTCGATGGCGCGGCGGATCATGTAGTGCTCCTGGATGGTCGAGAGCCGGTTGATGCGGTGGTTGTAGGTGTAGGTCTCGTCGTCTTTGGCGATCAGGCAGGGGGCCTCGTGGACGCCGAGATCCTTCAGTGCCAGCACCCGCAAATGGCCATCGAGCAGGATGAACTCCGGCTTGGCAGGGTCGTGCTGGATCACCGACAGGGGTTCGATCAAGCCAATTTCGTGGATGGAGGAGACGACCTGCTTGTACTTGCGGGTGCTCATTACCCCGTCCGGGATGCGTTTGCTGGGCATCAGGGTGTCCAGCGGGATCTGATAGGTCTCCAGATCGAAACCGAGCAAGGTGTTGAGCGGGGCCTTCGGCAAGTTCGGGCCTTCTTCAGTTTCATCGGCCTGGTGGATGCCGGGGTACATCGGCGTGATCTTGGGTTGTGCATTGCTGGCGGGGTTCATGCGGGGGCTCCATTCAGGTTGTCGATGCGCTCTGCCAAGTATTTGGGCAGGGTGTCCAATCCCTCGGCTCGCAGCAAGTTCACGAAATGTTCGTCGGCGAACAACTTCTTCAATCCTTGCACCACCAACAGCAAGCGCTGGTGCGCGTGCTCGGCCTTGAGCACCATCTTGCGTTGCCGCTCGACTTCGCGCTGGTAGGTACGTACCAGGCTGTAGCTGGAGGTCGGTGGTTTGATCTGGCCGGGGTTGGGTGAGCCGGGGCCATGTTCCTGGCGTTTTTCCACCAGGCGTTTGGTCTCGATGATCTGGCGTCGGTTGAGCTGGCCGTTTTCGTAGGCCTCCTGGAGCATTCCGCCGAGGCTTTCGTCGTCATCCTTCGCGCGGGCGATTTCGAGGGCGGTGGTCAGCGGGATGGCGCCGCGCTGCACGCCTTCGATCAGACGCTCCTCCCCCTGGTCCAGCAGGAAGACGATGTCTTTGACGTACTTGGGTGAGAGGCCTGTTTTGTGGATGATGGTGTCGGCGTCGTAGCCGCGTTTGCGCAGGATTTCGATGTCGGCCAGGATTTCCAGTGGCCGGTGGCCACGCCGGGCGATGTTCTCCGCGAGGCTCATGATGAAGGCGTCTTCATCGCTGACATCAACCACCAAGGCCGGGATGTGCGTCTCTCCCAGGATGCGGAAGGCGTTGAGCCGTCCCTCGCCGCAGACCAGCATGTACTTGGGATTTCCATCATCACCGGGCCGCTCGGTGACGGTGATGGGTTTCTTCAAGCCGATCGATTTGATGTTCTCGACGATCTCCTCGAAGATTTTCATATTGCGTTCGCGGGAGTTGAGGATTTCAACTCGGGCGATGGGGATCAGGGTGACGGTTTCTGGCATTCCGGTCAGCATGGCGGTCTCCAGGGGGTGCGTAAATCAGGGTGGTAAGGTGTCATGGCAGGGTTTCCTTTCTGGGTGGGTGGTGATTGGTATTTCGTGAGGCGGAAGGGTCAGATCCGTCGTTGCAGGCGCTCCCGCTCGGACATTCCGTAGAAGAAGTTCAGGTCATCAAAGCGGAAGCATTCGATCTCGGCGCTGTTTCTGGCCGTGACCTGCAATTCCTGGTTGGGCAGGTCGAGGCGCGGTAGCAGGTAGTAATCGAGTTCGGCGGCATTGGCGGGATCAAGCCGTACCGCCACCGTGATGTCCGGGTGGTAGCGGCTGGGGTCAAAGCGGATGCGCCAGCGTTGCAGGCCATTGGGAAGTTGCTGGCACCGCGCGAGCACCAGGCTGATGACCAACTCCCGGTTCAAATGCAGCAGATCGGTTTGCGGGTCACGCCAAATCTCGCCACCCAATTCGGCAATGGTGTGCTGGGTGCGCTCGACGATTTCTGGATGCAGTTGGCGCAAGCGCCGGTTTATTTCGAGGAATTCCAGATCCCGCCCTGGGCGGAAACCGACCAGTTCATACGCCTTGCTCAAACTGCCGAAGCGCTGGATGTAGGTGGCGGCGCTGGGCAGGGCCGGCGCCTCGTTGATGATCAGGCCCGACAGCGTCCCTCGCTCCTGGTAAAGCAATCGCAGGTGTTCAAGCAGTTCTTCATCGGAGAACCGACGGCTGCGTTCGGTCAGGATTTCCTGCGCAGCCATGAAAGTGTCCAGAGGCACGATGCCCTCGAATGCACCCTGCTTGCGAATCCACATCTGCGGCGGGTTGTCGACGTGCTTTTTCTTGAGCTTGAAGGAGTGGCGGTTGTAGACGTTGTTGCCGATGTACTTCTCGTTGGTCAGAACCTGGCGGACCGTGCTGTAGGTCCAGGGGCAATCACGATCGGTGTAGATAGGAATGTCGTTGAGGCGCTGGGCGATTTCAGACAGGGGGAGATCTTCATCGACCAGCCAGCGGTAGATCTGGTGAACCGTGGCCACTTCCTGCTCAGGGCCCGGCACCAGGATCACCCGGTCGGTTTGCAGGCTTTTGTGCTCGCCGGGTTTCAAGGTGGCCTTGATGGCGCCGGTCTGGTCGATCAGCACGCGGCGCAGGCCGAATCCGGCCGGGCCACCCTGGCGAAAGCCCAGTTCGATCAGGCGGCACTGGCCAGCAAATACCTTGGCCGAGAGTTCGCGGCTGTATTCACCGGCCATGGCGCGCTTGACGCCTTTGACGATGGTTGAAACGGGGGAGCCATCGTTTTCAAACTGCTCGGCGACGTAGGCAACGCTGATGCCCTGGCGTTTGCAGATGTATTCGTAATAGGCCGACTCGTCCGCGTCCTGAAACCGGCCCCAGCGGCTGACGTCGTAGACCAGAATCAGGTTGAAGTCGGTGTTGCCCGATTCGACATCGGCGATCAGCTTTTGCAGGGAGGCACGGCCACCGATGGAGAGTCCACTCTTGCCGTCGTCGGCATAGGTGCGCACGATCTCAATGCCGCGCTTGTCGGCGTACTCGCGAATCTTGTCGGCCTGGTTGAGCGTGGAGTACTGCTGGTGTTCGGTGGACATGCGCACGTACTGGGCGGCGCGGAAGGCTTTGGTGTCGGCGTGGGATTCGGATGTGTTGTCAGTCAATGCCATGGTCGGTCAGTCTTTTTGTTGTGTTAGGCCATGTTGGCTTCGAAGGCCAAGCCGTATCAAGGCCATGCCGGGGATGCCGTCGAGATAAAGTGGCGCGGACTGGCGGTATGCAGTCATGCATCACCCCACTTTGCGCAGACTGGCTGCGTCGATCGTCATGGCCACGGGTTTGCTCAATAGATCCAGCAGCACCATGGCGCGGCCCTCGGCGTCGTTCATCTGGTAGATCGCCTCCAGCCCGGCAAAGGCGCCTTCGGTGATGCGCACGTTGTCGCCATGGGCGAACAAGGTGATTGGGTCGGCTTGCTGTGTGGCCTCGCGCTCGCGCAGGGTGGCGATCAAGGCGTCATCGACCCGCGCGGGCCGGCTGCCGAAGCACACTAACTCGCTGACACCGACGGTGGAGCGGATCGGGCTCCAGCTCTGTCCCTGTCCTGTGGTGTCAAGCCGCACAAACAAGTAGCGCGCAAACATCGGCTCTTGCACGACGGTGGATTTGCGGCGCACGAGTTTTTCGGTGGCGAACAGGGGGAGGTAGGACTCGTAGCCCTGGCGTGCCAGATGGGTGAGTGCCACCGATTCCTGCCGGGGCTTGCTGCGCACCAGGAACCAGGCCGATGTGGCTGGTATAAATGGTGTGGCCGGTGCATGTTTTTGGGGGGTTGGCGGTGAAACGGCGGGCGTTTTTGGGGGCGCCGTGGTGGGCCTGTCATGCGTGTCAGGCGTGGCGGACGTGAGGGGCTTAGGGGATGGCCGAGGATTGGGTGCAGGGGCCGTTAGCCCCTCTTCTGGCGGCGGCGATCGCAGCAACTGCGCCATGGCACGGATCAGCGGCAGCGGCCTTGCCGTGGCCAGCACCTGCTCGACCAGGGCCAGCATTTCACGGCGCTCATACGCCGCAATGTCTTCGACCTGGTAGCCGACCTGCAGGCCGGTCTGGGTGATGGCCAGGCCTTCGTCGGCATCGCGCAATTTGTAAAGCGCCTGCACGGGCAGGCCCAGACGCTCGGCGGCTTGTGGCGAGGTCAGCAGGCGCGGGGCCATGGGGCTTGAGGCAAGGTGAACATGCCTCCATGAAGGCGCTGTTCGCGAACAAAGCCAAGGCCATCTGGCGGGTGTTGTGCAGATTTCTGGCCCACAAACGACAAAAGACCCCGCCTTCACCGGCCACCCATAAGGGAAGCGGATGAAGACGGGGTCAATGATTTACGTTTGCAGGCGCTGGCGATCAATCGCCTGTCAATATGCCTACCTGGGCACACCGCGCCACTTGTCGAAACTGCGTGCGCCGGTGTAGCCAAGGTAGCCGGCACCGAAGAGCCACCACAAGCTCTCGGGCACCGCGTTGAGCAGCCTGGACAGGTTCTCAGCTGCCTGAAACACCTCAGCGGGCCACCAGATGCCGATGATGCTGCCGACCACCGACAGCAGGATCACGCCGTAGATCACGTACAGGAAGGTCGGGCGGGCCCGGCTGGTCCACGGGTCAGCTGAGTTGGCTTCCGCCAGGATGGCCGAGAGGCTCACCTGCATTTCCTGCAGGGCTTGCTGCCCCTCGGCCTGGAACAAAGCGAGTTTGGCCTGCTCGCGCTGGGCCGGATCGGGAATCAGGCGGTCGATCAGTTTGGCGCCGGCTTCGAATATGCCGGGGGCCAAGGTGGTGAAGATCGGGCTCATTGCGGGCCTCCGAACAGTTTGATTTTGACGATGGTGCCGGCGAGCAAGGCCAGCACGAGACCCGTGACCAGCATCTTGACCAGCGTGAGGCCAGCGGTTTTCTTGGCCTCGTTGAAGGCATCGAGAAGATTTCTGAGCTCGCGGATGTCGTTTGCGGCATCCGGTCCATCCAGACCGACGTCGGACAAGGCGTGACGCGCCCCACGCTCGGCGGCGCGCTCCAGCAGGGTTTCAAATTCGTCATGGGGCATGACCACCATGCCATCCATCAGGTGGGGTTCGTTCATCTTCTTTCCTTTCAGATTGGGGCGGCGCAGCTATCGGCGCTATGCACTGCTGGGTGCTCGGCCACACAGGTGACTTCCACCTGCTCGCCACGCGGGCGCACCGCGATCACCCGGGCCAGAAGGCTCCATTGCTCGGCCACCCCAAAGGCGAAATGGGTGCGCTCGGCCGACAGGCCGGTTTCAATGGGGATGTCGGGCAGGTCTGTAAAGAGCACCTGATGCGCATCACTTCCTGGTGTCACCGCATGTGGGCCGCTGACCCCGCCATCGCGTCGGCGCAGGGCCATTACATGTGGTGTGTGCGGTATATGCGGCTGCCCCTCTGTGAAATTGACAGGTTCGGACAGTGTGGCGGTGTAGGTGTCGGCATCCCAGGCAACAATCTCACCGCCCGCGCCCCAACTGGGCATGTCATGGGCAATGGCGATCAGGTCGCCATAGGTCGGAATCAAGCCTTCGAGCTCGGTGCGAAAGGTGATGATGCGCCGGCGATAACGGTTAGCGGCGGCCAGATACAGCCCCTCGCGCACTGCGTGGGCTTCGGTGGTGCAGCCAAAGAGCCGCAGCTTGGCCGGATTGGTGCTGCTGGAGCCCGGCAGGCTCACCGTCACCTCATCAGGCTTCCAGGTGCGGCTGCTGAAAAACTCCACCGTCACCGCGTCCGCCGTCTCCTCACCCGGCATCACGTACTGGATCTTGAGGCTGTTCTTGACGATGTTGCGGGGGCTGAAGAGCGCCACCGGCAAGAGCCGGGCTTCGTCTCGCACCAGACGCACGATGCCACCTTGCAGAAAGGGCACTGCCCGACCACAACGGGCCACCCGGGTCAGTGCCTCCCAGACGGTGACCTGCTGGTCGAACACGCCATCGAACTGATCGCCCCGTACAGCCCAGACCTGATCGAGTTGCGCCAAGGAGGCCAGATCGATACGCGTATCGGGCAACTTGGCGCCGTAGCTGGCGCGCAGGATGTCGGCAAAGGCCCAGGCGATTGAGCGCGTGGGCAAAGGAGCAGACCAGCCAGAGTCCACCGACCAGACGGGCAGCTTGCGCGTGACGATGCAGTTGATCAAGCGACTCGATCGCTGCGACAGGTTGTCGGTGGCGCGCATGCGTATGGCGAGCAGTGTGACGTTGTCAGGGAAAGTGACGCCGCCGGCCAGATAGCCCCGGGCCTCGCCCCAGCGCACTTCGTGACCGGCACGTGAGTTGGTGTCTTTGCCATCGAGCCGCGTGGCACGCACTTCGTATCGCCCTGCAGCAACGGGATAACGGTAGGTGCGCCGCTGTGGCGTGGTGGTGGCAGCGGTCAGGCTCTCACTGCCCAGCGTGAACCAGTCGTTCAGTGGATCGCCCTCGGCATCAATGGCCCGGGCTTCGACCTTCCAGCTGGCACTGCGGCTGTCCAGGCCCCCGGCGTCATTGGCGTAATACAAACCACGCGGCAGCAAGATGTCGATGCCGATGTGTGTGACTTCACTGTCAGCAGGGTTGATGGCAAAGCCCCCGGTCCAGGTGCCAGCCAGCAGTTCCTGCCCGGCGACCTCGGGGGCAGTCACCACATCCGGGTTGAAGAGCGTGACCGGACTGCCGGGTGGCACGATCTGGTAGGTCACTTCCTCGAACGAGGCAATTGGCGTGTCCTCGATGCGAATCTGCTCGATGTCGTACTCACCCAGGCCGATGCAGTGCAGTTGGTGCAGGAACTGTTCATTCCCCTGGTATTCGCCATAGGGCGTGGCGGCCAAGTCCGGATAGACCAGATGGCGACCGTAGACGACCGGGATGGGTTGGGCCAGCCGCGCATAGTTGCCCTGGCCTTGCAGGCTGTAGGTGGGCGACGGCTGCGCCAGACTCCCGCCCGACCCCGCAAAGGATGGCATGTTGGGCGTAGGCAGTGGCACCAGCGCGCTGACCAAGGCGGAACCTGCCGTCATGATGATGGCCGAACCGACGGCCGTGGCCAGGTTGCCGCTGAATCCAAGGCTGGCGCCCAAGGGGCCGCCATAGACGGTCGCGACCACCATCACCGCGATCATCAAAACCGTGCGCAGCGGGTTCTTCCCACCGCCGCCGCCACCGCCCCCGCCCTGCGGCAAGGTGATGAAGAGCACCACGCCATCGATGGGCGTGACTGCCCAATCGGCACGCAGCACAGGGGCGCTGTTCTTGATGCAAACGGTGGGCTGATCGAATTCGGCAATGCCCTGGGCACCGAGCCACTGGCGGATGGTCTGACTTGGGTGGGCCACCATCACTTCGCGGTGACTGGGCTGGAAGGGGTTGCGCAGCAGGACAACGGAACTTTGCTCGGCGTGAATCACGTGCTCTCCACAAATCGGTAATAGCCCTCGACCCGCCACCCGTGCAGCAGCAGTTCAGGCAATTTCTGGTACACGACGCCCGCGTCCCTGACGGCATGCAGCACGCCACCGCCGTCGACCGCGAGCCACACGCCGACATGCACCGGGTGGCGGGACTGGCGCAGCAGCACGGCATCTCCTTCGGCGGGTTGCACCACGGCCACCCAGCGTTGTCGCTCGGGGTGGTCGCGGAAGGTGGTCATCACGGTGCGCAGGTCGTTGGCGTCCACCGGGATTTCCGGCAAGTCACGGCCAAAGTGCTCGCGCTGGATGGCAAGGAAAAGCCCCCAGCAGTCAAACGCATCCGGGCCACGCGCACCGGCGTGCCAGGGCCGACCGATGAAGTGGGTAGCCCAGTGGACGGACGAACTTGTGTTGATCCCAATATGATTTGACATGGAATCACTATTTCACTAATATCGACGCATGCAGACTAACTTCAAACGGCCCTTCGCCCAGTACGTCAAGAAGGCGCACAAACCTTTGCGGCTGGCGATCGAGGACGAGGTGGAGGTGGTGTGCGAGGCGCCGGAAGTGGGCGAACTCAAGGTGGGCGACTTGGCCGGCATCCGGGTTCACAAGTTCCGCTTCAACCGGCAGGAATACCTGATGGCCTACCGGCCACCGGTCAAGAACGCGCCCATAGAGTTTTTGATCATCGATTTCTACCAAGTCGGCGTTCACGAGAACTTCTACGACGAACTGAAACAGTATTTGCGACACGAGAAGCCAACGGGAGAAACACCATGAACCATGCGCTCACTGCCGAGGACCTCTACACTGAGATGAAGCGGATGCCGAGCACCGAGCGGGTTCGGTTTTTTTCTCTCTTGGCCAGTAACGCCTTTCGGGAAGACGACTTCGCCCACGATCAGGTGTTTGGCGAAACGCACCAGGAACCGTTCTCAGCCTGGGAGGCCGCCGAGTATCTGGAAGTCTCCGTGCCGACCCTGCGCCGCTATGTGCAATCGGGCCAGCTCGTCCCCAGCCACGTGGTGGGACGCAACCAGATGTTTTCTGCACAAACTCTGCGTGCGTTCAAGCGCAGTCGCGGGTCGCGCGGATAAGCAGTGCGACTTTGCCGATCTTCCCTATCAGCGCGTCAGGCCCGGGAAGGTTTTGGCGGTGTAGCTGATGCCGGGGAAGGCCTTGTTGCCGACGTCCAGCATGCGTGCCCGACCTGTCACCCGGAAGATGTCGGCTTCGACCTCGGTCAGCACCAGGTGGATGGGCGGATCCATCTGTGGCCCTTCCAGATCGGTGGACAGGTACGGCCGGTAAGTCACCTCGATCACCGACTGCGACTCGGCGGCTGCATCCAGGTAGCGCACGATTTCGCGCGAAACATTGTCCAAGGTGACGGTGATTTCTGGCACAGGCATTGTGTCCACTGGCGGCAAATCTAGCTCAAAGCCCATGGCCACGAATTGCACGCGCTCGCCGGCTTGCAGCGGGGCTTGAGATTCCAGCCGAGCCCACAGATCACCGGTGTCGCGTACCACGCGGATGGCAACCAGCTGCCCTGTCTCATCGACAAAGGCCGGATGGCGCAACTCCAGGGTATGCAGGATGATCTGCTGCGACGGGGCGCTGGCGTAGGCCTCCTTGATGGCTTCAGATAAAGCAGCGTTCGGCATCAGAGATCACCGCTCACAGGATGACGGGGTAAGGCACGTAGCTGGTTTCGCTGTCGTCCTCGGGCAACTGCGCCTCTCCGGCATAGCCGCTAGCCAGCACCTGACCATCGTCGAGCAGAAACACCAGGCCTTGCTCGGAGCTGGACCCATAGGACGAAAGATCAACCACGCGACGCTGCGCAATGCGCACCAGTTCCACGCTGCTGCGGTTGGTGGCGTCGCCCAGTCCGAGTGCTCCGTTGCCGTTGTAACCCCAGGCGTAGACGGTGCCGTTTTCCAATAAAGCAGCGCCATAGTTGTAGGAGCCGGTGCCGCCATGCACGGCTTTGACTACGGCATTGCCCACCGGCACTTGCACAAAGTTGCCGCTGTTGCTGCCGTTAGCGTTGCCCCAGTACGCACCGGCACCGCAGGCCCACAGGGTCTTGTCGGTTTTCTTGAGGTAGGTGAGCGGATAGTCGTAACTGCCGGTGTAAGCATCGGCCACGTTGGTGGCCACCTGTACCGGGGTGAACTGGTTGGCAAGATTACCGTTTCCCAATTGACCGTAGTCGTTGGTGCCCCAAGCATGCAGGGCACCGGTACTGTCCAAAGCAAATGAATGTACATAAGCCCCGAACACCTTGACGATGGTTTTGCCAGCGAGACTGCCACCCGCACGCGGCATGGCGACGTTGGCCTGATTGCTGCTGCCATCCCCCAACTGCCCGTTGCCGTTGTATCCCCACGAGTACAGGGTGCCATCGTTCTTGACGGCGTAATGGGCGGTGTAACGCTCCCTGCCGGCAGCAACGTGGGTGATGCCGGCGAGTACCGGCAATTGCACGAAGCTGTTGCGCTGGGTGGTGTCGCCCAAGCCCAGCTGCCCATAACCGTTGTAGCCGCAGGCATGCACAGTGCCATCGCTGCACAGGACCAAGGTGCTGTTGTAACCCTCAGTGCCGCAGTTCAGTGCCAGCTGGATCACGGTTTTGCCGGCGATTGAGTTGCTGGCATTGGCGCTCATGTTGTATGGCACCGGCTGGTTGGTCGTGTTGCCTGTACCGAGTTGGCCATAACCGTTATAGCCCCAGCCCCACAGCTGCCCGTTCTTGTCGATGCAGTAGCCGTTGGTGTCCTGGCTGTAATAGAGCTTGGCCGCCCCCGGAAACCCGGGCGGAAACGCGGTACGCGCCGGGTAGGAACGTGCATAGGTGGTGCCATCGCCCAGCTTCCAGTTGGCGTTGCGTCCCCAGGCACGGATGCTGCCATCGGTCATGATGAGGCCGAACTGGCGGTAGCTATTGGGCTGTGTGTTACTGGCGTTCTCCGGCAACTTCTGCGCCTTGGTGCCGGAGCGCACATCGGGTGTCGCCCACACCGGTACGCCCTGTGCGCCCATGGTAAGCACCTGCCCGGCTTGGCCCACGGGCAAGGCGACCAGCTGGTTGCCATCGAAGTAGATGACCTCCCCCGGCAGGCTCGAGACCCCTTGGGTGCCTTGCGCAAACAGATCCCAGGCAGAGGAGTTGGCGTGCGGCGCCACGCCCGTGGTCGCATCGGTGCGGCATACAAAGCTATCGCCGTTGTGGCCGACTACATCTTGGCGGGCGTAGGTGGCATTGGCGTCATACGCACCGCGCCAGGTAAAGGCAATCTTGCCCAGAGAAACGGTTCCCATGAACAGTCCTTGAAGAAATGTAAGGTCGGAATTCAGAACAGGATCGGTGACGGCGCGAAGCGATGGTCGCTGTCGTCGTCACCCGTTTGGCCGTAGCTGCCGTAACCGGTCGACATCACCTGACCATCGCGGGTGAGGAAGTGATAGGCACCGTAGTGGTATTCGCCACCTTCGCCGCAGCCCATCACGCCCGAGCGCGAGAAATCGACAATCGGCCTGTCTATCAGCACGAAACGGTTGGGCGAGTTGCCCGAATCGGCGTAGCCGTTGCCGCATTGACCGGCACCACCCATGCCCCAGCCCACCGCCTTGCCGTCAGCTCGCAGTGCCATGGCCGATGAGCCATAACTGCTGCCGTACATGCGCAGCTTGGTCACTTGCGTCAGAAAGTCGCCGCCGACGGTGGTCCACTGCGTGCGATTGCCATTACCACCCCCCAGGTTGTATCCGTCGTAACCTGTATGGCGCACGGTGCCATCCTGCATCAGCACGAGCGTTCGCCCATAACCACCGGACACCGCGTAAGCATCCGCCACGCCATCGAGTACTTTGTACGGGAACAGCGCATGGCCGGAGAAGATGGAGCCGGTGTACCCGGTGCCCCAGATGCCAGAGGTCTGACCTTCGTCATGGCCCCAACGGAAAAGCGCGCCATCTTCGAGGATGACGCCATAACTGCGGTAGTACTGACTGCCCGCCACCCAATGAGCATCGGACTCGGAGCAGAACACTTTCTTGACCCGCTTTTCTGTGCCCCAAGGCATCCAGAGGCGGTGGGTGTATTGGTCGCTGCCGAAGCCACAGGAATTGGCTTCGCCGGCAACCCATAATTTGCCAGCAGTGTCGATCAGGTAACTGGCGGCATAGGTACCGCCTGACAGGAACACCGCTTTGATCGGGGTGTCCGCAGTGAAGGGCACAAGTTGCGGCGTGGTCACCACTGCGGTGTGGCCCAAGCCCAGGCTGCCCTGCTGGTTGGCGCCCCAAACATAGACCCGGCCTTGTGCGTCCAGGCATGCGAGCATGCGGTAGCCATACCAGTCATGGCCAGTGATCATCTGTTTGACCACCGCGTTGGCCGGCAATTGGCCGACCCCATTGACACGTCGGGGTACCGGATTGGCGCTCGCCGTCGGTGAGCCATAGCCGCTGTTTCCCCCGGCGTGCCAAAGTCCACCCTCGGCATCGATAAAGTAGGTGTCATCCCACAAGCAGGTCACCGACACGACGCGGGGCGTGCCGGGTGGGAACGCCACCCGCGCGGGAAAGGTGCGGCCAATGTCGCCGGTATTGCCGGTCCCTTGCTGCCCGGAGAGAGAGCGCCCCCACGCGCGTACCGAGCCGTCGTTCATGACCGCGGCCATGAAGTAGTTCGAGCTGTGATAGTCCGCAGCCGCGCGGTCGGTATTCATCAAGGCCGTGGCAATCGTGCCGTTGCGGTCGGCCATGAAACGAAATTCCACACCATCCGCGCCATTGGCGTGGAGCACCATGCTGCCGATGCCGCCCACAGACACGCCACCGGTCAGCAAATGCCCTTTGAGCACAGCGTCTTGCTGACCGAGTGCAAACGGCTGCGGCTGCCCGTGGCGGATCACCCAGGCCCCACCCTCCTTGAACACCACATCACCATCGCGGTAACTGAGATACGGGGAGTAGATGCCACACCAGCGATAACCGAGCGCTGAGATATCGAGATTCACAGTTGCATCTCCAGCGCGTTGTCATGGATGGCAAAGCTGACCCCCTCGGCGAGCGTCCAGGTCAGGAAATTTGCGGCAATGAAATCGGTATCACGCCCTTCGGTGAGCAGCAATTCTGAGCCGTCGCTGGACAGATGGAATCCATAGAAGCGCGGCAGGGCTGCGGTGTTCACCAGCTCATAGCCGGATTCATCGGCCTTGACCTTGAGCAGCATGCCGTGCGCACCGATCAAGGAGTCGGGCAGACCAACGGCCAGCAACCGGGCGATGACTTGCTGCAGCACTGCTTCGGCATCCACGAGGATTTGATTACCGCTGGTTTGAATCAATTGCAGTACGGTATGCGTGTCAGTCACACCCTGGCTGGCCACCGACTGCGCACGATCGGCTTCACTGGAAGCCAACTCGGCTGAGGTCAGCGCATCTTGGGCGGCCGACTGGCTTTGCGCGAGAATGCCCCCTGCAGACGCATTGATGCGCGCATCGGCGTCATGCAGCAGTTTGGCCACGGTGACAACCAGACCACCTTCGGTGCCGACTGTGTCCTGCGTGCTGCCATGCACAACGGCATGCAGTAGCGCACTGTCAGCCGTCACCTGGGTCACGGCGTTGTGCAGATCGGTTTGTAGGCTCATGTGAATTTTTCGGGTCAGATTTGAATAGGCAGATGTCGCGGCAAAGTGACATGCACTAGCTGGTGCAGCTCGCCGCGCATCGCGAACAGGTCGTCAGCGTTCAGCTCCAGCATCAGATTGAGCGCACCTTCATCGAGCGTGGGCCGCTCGCGGATTTCCAGCTCGCCCTTGACGTCCCAGCGTCGGGCCGAACGAAGTTGGGCTTCAAACTGGCGGGTGAAACGAGCTTCATGGGGCAAGAGGCCCAGGCCGCCAAGCAAGGTGATCTCGAACCACTGCCCGCCCTCGTCGGCGTGGTACTTGTACCAAGCCTCGAACAGGGCAAACTCAAACTCGCTAAACAGCCAGCGCACGGTAATACGCGTGGGCGTTTGCCGAAACCGGCGACGCTGGCGCGCCGGGCCCGATTC
The DNA here is from genome assembly GCA_903953985.1 of uncultured Burkholderiales bacterium. GTDB lineage: Bacteria > Pseudomonadota > Gammaproteobacteria > Burkholderiales > Burkholderiaceae_C > Limnohabitans_A. The sequence goes on along the minus strand of CAJBLW010000298.1, from coordinate 38,764 downwards.
CATGTCAGTGCGCAGCACAGCCTCTTGCGGCGTGAGACCATAGCCTTCGACCGAGGGCAGCGGCAGTGTTGTGGGCCAGGTGATATTCATCGCATCGCGCCTGCGGCTGGATTGAGTCCATAACGGCGCTCCAAGGTTGGCGCCAAACCGGAACCTTGGGAAATCGACCGGGCCATGCGCGCTTCCATCTGTTCGACGATGACATCGAGCCGGGTGCTGCCATCGGGCTGCTGTTGCTGCTCGACGCGGGTTTCAACGCCACTGGCACGGTTGATCACATTAACTTCCACGTTGATCTGGGGCTTGCCCGCCACGGCACCGCCCAAGGCACGCAACTGCCCCGGCGTGAAGACGGCCTCACCCTGGCGGGCGATGATCGGTACTTCACCCGACACCAGGCCACCGGTGTGGAAGCGGCGCGCACCGGCGAACAGGGTGGCACTGACCTGCCGCAATGGCAGGCCGTCGCCCCCGAGCAGGCCTCCGCTGTGCGCGATATTGGCGTTCACGCCCATCAGGTCACCCGAGCCCAAGGGCAGCGCGGCGCTGGCCGCCGGCGCAAACAGGCTCATCGCAAAGTTCGCCAAAGGCAAGGTGATGGCGCGCTGGATCTGGATGCGGATCAGGTCGCTGATGATGGAGTTGGCCAGGCTGTTGAAGTCCAGCTTGCCGGTCATCACAAACTGGGTGAGCGCATCCTCCATAGACTTGAACGCCCCGGTCACCGCCCGCTCGGCCTGCTTGGCGGCGTTGGTGGCATCCTCGATATAGGTACGCAGGGCCACCTTGGCACCGAACTCCGCACTGCGCTGGTAGTCGGCATTGGCGCGGGTGAGGTTTTCAAGAATGGGGAGTTGGCGCGCCAAGGCGTCGTTGATGGCCTCGATGGTCTGGGCACGCAGATCGGCGTCCTGGATTTGGCTGGCTTCCTTGCGCGCAGCCGCTGCGGACTTTTCCAGTTCGGTGCGGGTTTGCAGGACTGTGCGTTCGCTCGCTGACAGGTCCAGCATCTCGCGCTGCAGCTGCACACCTTCGATCCGCTGGCGATTGCCGCCGATCAGGGTTTCGACGATCTTGCGGGCGTTGGCTTCTTCTTTTTCGTAAGCCTCGAAGGCCTTGTCTTTTTCTTTCTGGCGCTCGATAGCTTCGAGCACCTGGATGTACTGCTCGGCTTGCGCCGCCACCCCCTGGTAGCCCTTGGCCTCGATCTGCAGGGCGCGGGCGCGCAGTTCAGCGGCTTCCCCCTCTTGCGTTCTGGTCAGGCGCGAGCGCAGTTGATTGAGGAAGGCTTCGCCTTCGTTGAGCTTTTCTACGGGCTTGGATTTCTCGAAGCCGGAGAGATCCAAGGCCGGGCGTGCCTTCCTAGGTAGGGTCGGCAGAAACTTGTCGTAGATTGCCTGAACCTCCTTGGCCTGCGCCTCGGTGTCCAGCACGAATTTCTGGCCCATGACGCGCACCGTGCGGCGCTGCTCGTCAAAGAACTTGGCGACCCGGTCGGCGTAGCCTGGGTTTTGATTGATGTTGAAGAGCCGGTCATTGGCGGCACGCACATAGTCGTCGCGCGCGGCTTTCAGCTTGGCGATTTCGGCATCGATGGCCTTGGGGTCCAACCCCATCGCCTTGCCCGAGCGCAGCATGTCCGTCTTGAACCAGGTTTCGATGTCCTTGCCGACCACCGACAGGCTGTCAAACGGTTGGGCAATCACGCGCTTCAAGAGCACCGCCGACTCGGCGATGAAGGCCAGACCCGATGCAACGGACTCGAGGAAGGTAATGGTGGCCTCACGGTTGGCCGTAATGCGCTGCAGCTCGTTGCTGAAACTGCCCGTCTCGGTCTGCGCCAGGATGACCTGCTCAGTGAAGTCCGCCAGGATGGGAATGACCGCTGCGCCGATCTGGCGCTGCACGCCTTCAAAGATGGCCGAGAGACGCGTGAGGTTGTCGTTGAAGACCTCGGATACACGGGCCACGTCTTCGGACATCACGAGGCCCAGGCGCTGGGCTTCTTCCATCAGCGCCGTAATGCCCTCTCGTCCCTGGTTGAGGAAGGGAATGATGGCCAGACCTTCCTTGCCGAAGAGCTTGACAGCCAGTGCAGCCTTGTCCGCACCATCCGGCATGTCGGCGAATTTCTCGGCCAGATCAAGCAGGACGGCTTCGGTGGGACGAATTTGCCCATGCGCATCCGTGGCTGAGACGCTCAAGGCCTTGAGGGCGGCGCTGCCCTCTTGGCCATTGACCTGGGTGTCGAACATGGCGACTGACAGTTTCTGTAGCGCCTTGGTCAGTCCTTCGGTGGTGACATCCGAGAGCTTGGCCGCATAGTCCAGCGCAGTGAGCGCTTCTACGGAAACGCCAGTCTTTTGCGAGAGTTTGAAGAACTCGTCGCCGACCCGGGCCACTGGCATGACCAAGGCCGTGATACCCACACCCAAGGCAGCGATGCTGGCACCGGCAATCAGACCAGCAGGACCGAGTTTGCCCAGGACCGAACCCAACAGACCCAGACGCTCGGTGGCGGCTTCGAGCTGGAATTTCGCATCGTTGGCTGCAGACGACAACAGTTTCAGACCACCAGACGCTGGCGTGGCTGCCGCCTCGATTTTTTTGAGCGAGCGCTCCCCCTTCTCACCAATCTCGGACAGCTCGGCTTTGACCTTGCCGCCGTCGACCACAGCCAGGCGGATGGAGAGGTTGCGTTCAGCCATTTGAAATCAGTCGTCGCGTTATTCGTCTTGCTGCAATGTGCTCATCAGACCCGCCTCGACTGCCGGGAAGAGATCGATCGCAGTGGCCTTGTCCAGCCCCGTGCACTCGCAGGCCAGCATCCAAGAATTCAGATCCAGCCCGACCACTCGGCCCTGCGCCATGCGCAACTGGCTGGCACAGATGTCAATCGCACTGGCCGCTTGCCAGCCTTCCAGGCTCTCGGGCGCGTTCATGGTGTACGGGCACTCGGGGCACGGTTCGGGGCAGCTTTGAAGACAGGCGCTGCAATAGCTCGGCCCGCCACCGAAGTGCCACGCGGTGCGGGCCTTCAGGCGTTTTTTTCAGAATCCAGGGCGTAGAGGCCGGCGAGGTATTCACGTTCGAAGGCATCGGCCAGCAGCCAGTGCTCCATCAGCGCGGCGACACCCTCGGGCGTGACAGGAGCCGGTTTGCCCTTGTCGTCGGCCACACCTTCCCAGGCCAGCACGGCCAGCTTGGCCAGTTCGGTGATGAGGGTGGCGGTACGCTCGCCGGCCGCAGCGGTATCTGTGCCGGCCACTTTGGAGGCGGCATGGCGGGCGGCCATGACCAGCGCCGTGGTGGCGGGGCGTACCTGCAGGCGCACGCCGGCGGCCAGCGTGATCCAGTGCGGCTCAAGCGGGAGATTGAGTTTGATCATGAGAAACCTCGGTCGGGTGATCAGTAGGAAGAAACGTCGTTCACCAGCTCGACGGTGAACATGCGGGCCACGCTGGTGGCCTTGGCAGCTTGCCACTCGAAAGTGGCCTGGATGCCGCCGGGTCCGGAGATGGAGAGCTTGGGTTTGGGCAGATAGACCTCATGGGCGATGAAGGTCAGCCGATGATCGGCATCGATCGCGTAGCCAAAGGTCAATTCCAACGGCGTGTTGTTCGTCGCGGCATCGATCAGCGTGGTGTCGGCAAAGCGCACTTCCAGGTTGCCGGTGAGGCTGGCCACCGTCGGATCCGCGCCGTCAATCTTGCCGTCGGAACGGATGGTTTCGATGCGTTCCAGGTTGTTGGCATAGGTCAGCTGCGCCGAGACCACATTGCCCAGGGCCTGTCCCTCGCGCAGGATTTGGCCTTGAAACTGGTTGAAGCGCTGCAATTCGCGCGTGGCCGGGGTGTCATCCAGCGTGGCGGTGCGCCGCACCTCACCCTGGGCCACCAGACCGACCGTGGCGTTTGCAGCTCCCGATCGGGCAAAGCCCACCTGCAGGCTGTTGACCATGACGCCGGAAGCGACAAACCAGGCCGGGATATCCGGCAGACCCGTTTCCAGGGTGAGGCTGGGCAGGCTTGGTTTGCCAGAGGTGAAGGTGTGGGTCATCACACCCGTGCCACTGGTAGCAGCTTCCCCGAGCAAGGCTTTGAGCCACAGGCCGATGTGGCGCACATCCAGCGGCACGACCATGTCGCCTTCGACTTTGATGACATCGCGAATCGGCGCACTCGGATCGCGCCCCAGACCGATCAGGTCATTGGCGATCAGCCCCTGTTCAGAGCCGAGCGAGGTGGAGACAAAGGGCAGCTGCCAGTAGCCATCTACCGGGGTGCTGCCATAGGTGGATTCGAACGCGGCCAAGAGGCTGGCGTTCGCGCCGTAGGCACGGGCCATAGGTTTTTCTCCTTGGGAAGTGGGTTCAGTTCAGTGGCCCGGCACTGCTGTAGTGCAGGACCACGGGCAGCAGGCAGGCTTTGATGCCGCTCGTGCCTTCGGGGGCCAGTTCATCGAACTTCGGCTGACCGATTTCGACGTACTCGACAACACCGGCCAGCGTCCGGTCGGTTTCGATCAGGGTGGCGAGCTCGGTGAGCAGACCGTCCATGCGCGCGTCGCGCGTGCTGGTATCCGGGTCTGCGACAAACAGTTCGATGGCCACCTGGTGCTGCCAGTGGTAGGTCAGCGGCGAGAGGGATACTTCGGGCTCGCCCATCTCGCCGTCTCGCAAAATCGCCATGGCGTGTTCCGCGATGCGCTCGGGCAAGGCGGCATTGCGCTTGACCGTTGTTCCCAAGGACAGCTGGCCGAGGACCGCGAACAAAGCACCGATGGCGTTCTCTCTTTGGCTCATGACGTTACCCCTTTGCGGTCGGCTTCATCGAAACGGTTGGCAATGCGCTGGGCCAGCGTGCTGATCCAGCGACGCGCGCTGCGGTCGATGTCGAATTTCTTCTTCAGGGTCACTTGGGGCACCAGCAGGAACATCGGCACCGTGACCAGCCCTCGGCCGGTGGTTTGGGCCTTTTGTGAGGCGGCCGAGAAGCCGCCGCGTTGGCCTTGGCGGGCGCGCTGGTTTTCTGCGACGAGCAGCGACGGTTTGCCTCGACGGTAGATGAAACGCAGGCGCTGGCCGCGCAGCTTTTCCCAAAGGCCGGGGGTCATGCGTTTGCCGCGCGGGCCTTTGCCGGCGGCGGGCAAGGGAATGGCCAGCCAGAATCCATCCTTGGAACGAATCGTCGCGCCCTGGTCATGCGCACCGACGATGACGGGTGCGCGGCTGTAGACCAGGCCTGCCGCCTTGATGCTCAGTTTGCCTTTGGGGTAAACCTCACCGCGCCAGGTATTGGCCAAGCGCTGGCCCAAGCCTGCACCGGTGATCTGGCTGCGCAGCTCGATCTTGAGGCCATCGGTGGCTTCACGAATCGAGTGCGTCACCGCCTGCTCGGCAATGCGCACTTCATCGGCCAGGATCTGGTCCAAGTCGCCAGACAGGGCAGCTTGCAATCTCATACCGGAGCTCCGGTCAGCGTCCAGATCAAGCGGTCCCGATCCGCCAATGGCTCACCCATCACCTGGTAGGTCTGGCCAGCAACAGTGAAGCGCTCGCCCTCGCGAGGCTCAGCCACGTCGCGGGCCATCACATCGAAACGGTGGGTGGCCACCACCAGCCGGGTGTCGCCGAAGGACTCGACGACATCCGGTGTCTTGGCAATGAAGCGCGTGGTGATCTCCACCCCATCGGCACGCCGGTAGCTGCCCGGCCTGCCGAGGTGCAGAAAGCTGCTGACCAGTAGACGGATGAAGGGGTTAACTGGATTGGGCTGATCGGGATTGGGCTGCACCGGATCGCCCATCACGCCATGGTCAGCTTGACCAGCACACCGGGGCGGTGGCACATCGGCAGTGGGTTGCTCTGAGTGTGCAGATCCGTGCCGCGATCAAACTTGCGGGGCTCCTGCTTGGCGTAGATGGCCTGACCCAGCGTATTGACCGTCTCGTTGAAGTCGGCCGGGGCGAAGTAGGTGGCAAAGGTGTCGACCGTGCCCAGCGGGAAGGCATGCGCTTCGCCCTCGGCAATGAAGTCACGCGTCTGGGCGGCGCCTGCCCCGTCGAGATAGCTTGCTTTGCCCAGATATTCCTCGAAGACGATGCCGCCAAACGCAAAGCCATTGCGCACGTCATCACGCAACATGGCGCCCTGGGCATAGTTCTCATAAGCCTTCTCGACCTTGGCGTGGCCGGTGAGCTTGGCAAAGAAACTGGGCGAGCACAGCACGCGCACGCCGGTCATGAATTCCCCGCGCAGGTTCTCGGTGATGCCGCGCACCACATCCGCACACTTGTTGCGCACATTGGTGGTGTCCGCATTGAGCTGGAAATTTACCGTGCTCGGGTTGAGTTTGAAGACCTCGAACAGGTCATGAAGCACACTGCCATCGGCATCGAGGATGACGCCCTTCAATGCCCCCATACGCAGATGCTCCAGGGTGATGGCGTGCTTGTTGCGCATGGACTCCAAGTGCTGGGCCAGCACCTGCGCCACGGTGTCCATCTCGGTCTCAGAGCCGAAGGCGCGCACGCCCTGAACTTCTTCCGGCAGGACCACGTCTTCCAACGGAATGTGCGGAATCACGAAGGAATGCAACTGGCGCTTGTCGTGCTTGTTCTGCGTGGCGGCACTGCCCACCGGCAGGCTGGGCAGCAGATTGAGCGTGCCATTGCGCGACTCGATCACCACCGAGCGGGTACGTACCGGCTTGGCCGGGAACAGATTGAGTTCCTCCAGTCGGCCATAGCGGTTGGGAATGAGGTTGATGGCGGCGGTGAGGCTGGCCATCGAGAACCCGGGATTCTGGAAAGGGTTTTGCATGAGAGGGCTCCAATAAAAGGAACGGCCCGCGGGGTGACCGGCGGGCCGATGGGATGACGGGAAGGAATTGGTGAGGTAGCTGGGGGTCAGGCAGCGTCGCGAACCAGAATGCCCAGATCACGCAGTTGCGCGATGGCAGCTGTCTTCTGCTCAGCCGTGATGGTCTCCGGCCAGATCAGGGCATCGCGCAAGACGATGGCGTGACGGACCACCACCAAGGCATCCGGGTTGTCGGCAGTAGTGGCGTCGCAGTCGTTGAGAAGGACGCCTGATGCCTGGTTGAGTGAACCGGTGTCGGCTGGATCGAGCGGGGCAATCTTGCCGTTGGCCGTATCGGTGGCGATGACGGTACCCAGTGTCAGGTTGTGGCCTGCGACGAGCGTCACACGTTCGCGGGAATAGCGGTTTTCGGCTTCGAAGCGCAGCAGGTCGGCCAAGTCGTTCGGTTGAGTGATGACGGACATGTAGGAGTTCCTTTCTTAAGCGGTGCCGGTGAGTTTTTTGACGGCAGCTACGATGGGCGAAGTCTCGGTATGCGACGGCGTCGCCGTGCCGGCATCGACGGTGATGGTCGATCGGATGGCCGTTGCTTCGGTCTGGGCTGCACGTGCATCGATCAACGCGCGGCGTACCTCGGCTTCGGTCTTGCCAGCCGCGATGAATTGAGCCGCACGGTCGGGACAACCGGCCAGCATGCACACTTCGGCAATGGCCTGCGCGCTTTGGGTCACTTCACGGCGGGCCTGTGCAACCAGAACAGCGGCTTCGTCGACGCCGATGGTTTCGGACAAGGTTTCTTCGGGGGTGTCTTGTGGGTCAGACATGAGTAACTCCTGTGGAGGATGTGCCGCCTCAGCACGGATGACGCCCCGCACCTGAGACGGCGAATGGGTAAGGGCGCTTTTTGGGGCGTTGATGAATCGATGGAATTCGGCCAGCGTGGACTCCAGCGTTTGGACACCATCGGCCAGACCTTGCGCCACGGCATTACCGCCGAAATACAAGCCGGCCTCGGTGGCGCGAACCGCATCAAGCTTCAGGCCACGCATGGCTGCGACGTGTTCGGTAAAGATCGCGTAGAGTCGATCGACTTCGCTTTGCAGCTCAGTCTTGGCGCTGTCCGACAAGGGCTCGTGTGGCGAGTAGTCGTTCTTATGGGCGCCCGCCGTGATGGCTGTGTAGCGATACCCGTCATTGGCATCTTTGATCGATTGATCCACATGCAGTGCGATGACGCCAATGGAGCCGACACCACCCGTTTCGGTGACGAACAGGCGCTGGGCGCTGGCCGCGATCGCGTAAGCCGCCGAGTACGCGGCATCGTTGGCCACCGCCCAGACCGGTTTGATGGCCGTCGCCTCACGCACGCGGCGCGCCAACTCGAAACTGCCCGAAGCTTCGCCACCAGGAGAATCGATGTCCAGCAGGATGCCGCTGACCTGCGGGTCGGCCAGGGCGGAGTCCAGCATGGCCGCGATCTCGCCATAGGAGGTCAGACCCGAAGCGGCTTCCATACCGAGCGCGCGTTTGACGAGGGTGCCGTGAACCGGGATGACCGCGATACCGGCAGGCGTTGCTGTTGCAGGTTTCGGCGGGGGTAGAGCCAGGTCAACGGCCGGCACGGCCAACCCCAGGCGTTCGCCCATCACCGCCAGAATGACGTCGAGTTTGGCCCGATGAACGAGCAAGGGCGTCCCGAACAAGCGGGAAGCAAAATGAGGCAGCATGAACTACTCCACAGAGGATTCGGTTGAGAGGTCGGTCGCAGTGCCTGCACTGGCCGACGGTGGTGGGATGGTCAGGGGTTGGTCATAGCGAGGGTCCGAATCGAAGACCAATCCCAGGTCATCGGCCCGGGCGTTATCGGCGGCGATTTCCCGATCCACGTCCTCAGCGTCGTAGCCGTTGCCAGAGATCGCTTCCGAGCGACTCATAAGGCCCGCGCGAATGGCGAGCTTCATGGCGTTGTATTCCTTTTGCGGATCCACCCACTTCCAACCCTGGGGGATCCACTTGGCCGCCTGGTACTGGCGCTGAGATTGGCGATATCCAGGCAAATTGAGCGTGCCCTCGAGCACCGCCTGGTCCATCCAGGCACGCCAGATCGGCCGGCACAGCTGGTGCACGATCACGCCATGCTGCAAGGCTTCACAGCGGCGACGGAATTCCAGCAGGCCCGCCCGGATGGAGGAGTAGTTCACTTGCGTGAGGTCGCCGGTGAGCATCTCGTAGGTGATGCCCATGGCGGCGGCCACCGCGCGGAACTGCTGGCGCATGAATTCAGCGTAAGAAGAGCCGACATCAGCAGGGGCCGAGAACTTGATGTCTTCGCCGGGTTCCAGAATCTGCAGCGTGCCGGGCTCCATGCCAGCGAGCGCCACGCCGTTGGCATCTGGCGCCGACTCGCCCATCAGGTTGTCTTCGGGTGCCATGCGGGTGATGAAGCCGGCAAACATGGCAGCGGTTTTCTTGCGTACCAGCTCCGCGTCGTCGTACTGGTCCAGCTCGTTGAGTTTCACGAGCGCCCGGGTCAGCCACGGCTCGCCCCGTATTTGGCCAGGGCGCAAGGGGCGGAACAGGTGAATCACCTCGCTGCCGTCGATTCGCACAGTCTCCATGCCACCACCGCCAGCATTGCTGGACATCGGGGCCAGCAAGCCATCGTTGGGGTGCGATCGGTATAGGTGGTAGGCCACCCTGCGACCCAGATTGTCAAATTCGATACCAGAGCGGACGACATTGCCGCCAGGCAGATCCCGGTTCATGGAGGTTGGCAGGTGCTCGGCTTCCAGCACCTGGATCTGCAGCGCCACCGGTAGACCATCTTCCGTGCGGCGGTAACGCAGTCGGATCAGTGCCTCGCCGCCTTCGAGCATGGCGCGGGTGGCCAGTGCCTGCAGACCGTAGAAGTCGGTCAGCCCTGCCGCATCGGCCTGCTCGCACCAGTCCCACCATAGGCTGTGGATGGCTTCGCGGGTGGTCTGGTCCTGGACCATGCTCTGCGGCTTGATACCGGTGCCGATGGCGTTCGCCACAAAGGCTTCGATGCCAGCCGCTGCCCAGGCGTTACGCCTGACCAGATCACGGCTTTTGGCGCGCAGTTCGTCTTGGGCCAGCGACAGGGCTGCCACCGCACCGGGGTTGCTGGGCATCCAGGCCAAGGCACGGCGACCACCGCCGGTGCCGTCATAGACCGGCGTGCCGCCGAACATGCGGCGACGCAGACTTTTGAACCAGGCCATCAGAGCGCCTTGCTCGTGGTCACGCGGATCTGGCGGGATTTGGGTGCGCCGGAATCACGAGCCATGGTGGCTTCGACTTCAGCAATCGCAGCCTTCAAATCGGACACGCTGCGGTACTCTATGCTCTTGCCCTCGTAGGTCACGCGATGCTCGCCACTGGCCAGCGCTTCGCGCAAGGCCTGCAGGTGTTCTGGTGCGTAGGTCATGTTCAGGTCATCCATCGGCTTCGCACCACCCGGCGCGGGTTGGGTTTGGCACTGCCAGAAGTAACGAGGCCACCGTCGAACTGCTGTTCTCGGGTGACCTCGGGGGTTGTGATTTGTTTGGCAACGACTGGTGGGTCGGTGCCGAGTTGTTTTTCGAGTTCTTGCCAGTGCCGGTCTTCGAACCGGTCCAGTCCTGCCGCCGCAGCCGCCGCCCGGGCGTAGACATAGCAGTCGAGTGCCTCATTGCGCTCGCGCATCTTTTGCCACTCACGGTGGGCAAAGCCGTTGCGGTCTCGCCGGGTGATCAGCTGCTCGGCACAGAGCTGTTGCAGGTATTCGGCATCGACCTTGGGCAGGTGTACGAATCCGGCCGGGTAGATCGACGTGACGCCGTCGTCAGCCACTTCAGCGCTCTTGCGCAGGTTGTTGTAGAACTCCAGCTTGGCAATGCCACCGGCCACCGGGAACACCTTGATGCCCCGGCGCAGCTTCTTGCCACTGGCGGTGGCGTCCACCGCTGTGGGCGTGCCAATCAGTGCGGCACCCCCGGCAATTCCCTTGATCGACATGAGCCGGACATCGCGCACGCTGCGCACGAAGGCATAGGCCTCCTGGGTGGCGTAGCCGGTATCCAGCGCCAAGCGCGCCAGGCTCAGCTGGCAACCGCTACTGTGAGTCCAGGTCTCGCCCATGAGCTTGGCCAGGGCTGACCAAACCTCGGTGCGGGCGGTATCGCCCATCAGAATCCGGTGCTCCACCAGCCATGCGGCCTTGCCCCGCCCGAAGGCCCAGACCGAGACTTCGATGCGGTCCTTCTGCACGTCGGCACCGGCAGTGAGCAGCAAGCCGCCCGCGGGCACGGTGCCGATGCGGTAGTCCTCCCTGCGCTCCAACAGACGCTGCCAGTCCGGCGCTTCACCCTCTTCGACCCAGGTCTCACCCAGTTCGGTGTTTTTGAAGGTCTTGATGGCCGACGCCGACCGACTGTCTGACATCGCAGCCGATTCCCAGGCCCGCGCGATCTCGATCCAGCTGCGCCAGCCGACCGGGCTGTAGAGACTGGAGAGGTGGAACCCAGCGGTGCGCCCGGCATGTTCAGATGCGCATGCTTGCCACAGGCCGTTTTCCAGCATCCAGGTCTTGTGGTGCTCGGCAATCGGTTCACCACAGCCTTCGCAGACGTAGGCTGCTGTTTCTGGCTGGCCACGCTCCCAGCGAAGCTGCTCAAACCGCAGCCACTGGCGGTGATCGCAATGCGGACACGGCACGAAGTAGCGGCGCTGGTCCGATGCCTCGAACTCGCGCTCCACCGCACTGGCCCCGGCAATCGTGGGGGTCGAGACGATCAGGATCTTGCGCCGGGAAAAGGTGCGGGTACGCGCCTCGGCCAACGAGATCGCATCGCCTTCGCCTTCCACGTCCAACGGGTAACCATCGACTTCGTCCAGGAACAGGTAGCGCACTGGCATGGAGCGCAGGCCCACCGCACTGTTGGCACCGGTCATCACCAGCACGCCGCCATGGAACTCCTTGGCCAGGATGGTGTTGCCCGAGTCCCGACTGCGCGCCGGGGCAATACGCTCCTGGATGGCGGGGCTCTCTTCGATCAGCGCATCGATCCGCTGCTTGGAAGCCCGTTTGGCCATCTCGACCGTGGGCCACACCGCCATCATCGGGCCTGGGGCGTGATGGATCACATAACCCACCCAGTTCAGGCCCAGTTCGGTGCCACCGACCTGGGCGCCTTTCATGAACACCACCCGCTCAATCGGTGACATGGGTGACAAGCAATCCATGATCTCGCGCAGGTAAGGTGTTCGGCTGGTGCGCCAGCGGCCCGGCTCCGAGGCGGCCTTGCTGGAGAGCACCCGGTGCTTGTCGGCCCATTCGGAGACGGTGAGCAGCGGATCCGGAGTTAGGCCTTCGCGCCAGGCGCGCTCGATCGCGTCCCAGCCCTCGTAATACAGCTCGTCCATGGTCAATCTACCTTGGCTTGCAAGTCGCCCAGGTCCTGCAGTTGCTGGCGCACGGCGGCGTCCAGCGTCACATGCAAGACATGCGGATCAACGCCCAGCCCAGCGGCCATCTGTGACGAGATGCGTGCCGGCCAGTTAAGCCAGGCATCGCGCTCAGCACGGGCCAGCTTGAACACATGGGCCACAGCCTGTGAGCGATCGACCAGTTCACCCTTGAGACGGGCAAGGCGCACCTTGTTGGTCTGCGCCTTGACCACTTCGTTGACGGTGCGGGCCTGCAGCAGCGATGTGCCACCGGAGGACAGCGCCGGGGTGGGTGGCTCAGTCGTTTCCCGTGGTGGCCGTGCGGAAGCCTGCGGAATCTCGCGGGCAGATACGGGAACCTGCGGAGTCTCCCTGACCTCAGCAGTCGCCGACCGCCGGGTCGGCGTGGTGTTGGCCGCCCATTGGGCATCGGCCACCACCGGATCGATGGTGCCATCCGGCAACTGGCTGATGCGCCCGGTATCGATGGCCTTCTTGACGGCCACGTGCGACACGCCTCGGTGGCGCGCATAGGCGCGAATGGACAGTCCCATGGTGTTGATCTACTCAGTGCAAGTGGGTGGCCTCCTGTATGCGGTTTTTCATGCAAAGGCGAGTGAATCACCCGGGATTAAAAAGCGCTTGGCTTCTGTGGCGCACAGCGCGTGAATGCGGATGTCGATTGACAAGCAACCCACCAAGGAGCCCCACATGGCCAAACCCAAGCAACCCACCGCACTCTCCCCCGACGAAGTCGAGCTCTTGCTCGAATCGATTGCCCTGGACCACCTGTTCATCGAAACCCTGCAAACTCGCCACCGCGACAGCCTGGACTTCCACGACGTGAGCGTCTGGGGTGTCAAAAGCGCCCTGCAAGCCGCGTTTGATGCTGGGCTGCGCGCAGCCGGTGGAAGCCCGAAGCAGGCCGTGCACCGCACGCGCAAGGCCCATCCCGGCAACGGCAGCACCGCCGTCCTGCAAGCGTGAGGGCGCCATGACCACCGCACTCAACCCCAACCAGCAGGCCATCCTGGAGCACGCCGTACAACACAGCGGCGGCAAAATCGTCTGGTTCCCCGAGCACATCAAGGGCGGCGCCCGTGCCAAGGTGCTCGAAGGCTTGTTCAAACGTGCCCTGATCACGCCTGACGGCGATGACTGGGTGGTGGCTGCCGAGGGCTACGACGCCTTGGGCCTGCCCCGACCGGGCGCCTTGCCACCGACCATCACGCTGGACGATCCAGAGCTGGAGGCCGATGTAGCCAGTGCCGAGGCCAGTTGGCAGCAGCCCGCCCAGGGCAAGCCGGTTCGCACCCGCGCCGACAGCAAACAGGCCCTGGTCATTGGCCTGCTGCAGCGCCCCGAGGGCGCCACGATCACGCAGATCATGGAGGCCACGGGGTGGCAACAGCACACCGTGCGCGGGACCCTGGCCGGCACGCTCAAGAAGCGTTTGGGGCTGACCATCACATCAGCCAAGGAGGCCGGTGGTCAGCGCGTTTACCGCATCGAGTCCGCGTCCGCAGGCACCGCTACCGCTATCAATTCGGAGGCTGCATGAACGCCTGCCGCAACTTTGCTCGGATCGATGAACTCGGGCAGCGCCTGGCCGACCAGGCGTTTCGCACCCTGATCAGCCTTTGCCCCGAAATCCGCAGCGCCAGCCCAGCGCGCCAGGAGGCGGTGTGTTCCGCGATGCGGGGCAAGGTGGCACCAAGCATCGACCGCCTGCTCGAAGACGCGCGGCTCGCGCCCTGTTTGGCCGAAGCGGCATTTCATAACGCCGTGCTCACCCTGGCACTGGCGGGCGTCGAAGCCTCGCAGGCCAAGGCCGCCAGCCCCAAGCACCGATCCACCAACCAGGTTTCAAATCAAACCAGAAAGGCCCGTCATGCCCAGCATGTCCATCACCATTGAACGCACCCCGGTGGCCCTCCAGTGGGAGGGCCAAGATATCCAGGTCGAGCAACTCGGCATCCGGCTGCCCTTTGCGCGCAAGCCCGAGAACATCCATGACATGAGCGCCAGCGGCGACTACCTCGTCTATGTCACCGAGACCCGGACCATGACGCCCGAGGAGTTCGATGGGTTTGCTGCCAACCTGCTGGTCTCGCGCGACTGGCTGGCCGGCAAAGGTGGCTATGTCGGCCAGGGACGTTTGTGCGTGGAAGTCCATGCCCCCGGACGCCCGTACCTCTATGTCGATCCGTCGGGCGGGGACTACGCCCGCTACGCGGCCCGCCTGGGGTAGTGGCTCTGCCGCCACGCTGACCATCTTCTTCCATCAAAGCCTTGGCTTTGCATCGCAGCAGCGCGTCAATGGAGTCATCGCCCAACGATTGAAGGAGCCTCACCATGACCCTCGACCTCGACACCTTGATGCGCCAGATGACCGAGCAAAAGGCCAAAGACGCCTTGCTCACCGCCCGATCCACCCTGGAGCGCAGCCTGCGCGAGTTGGACCATTACATCGAGCGGCTCGACACGGCCGAAACCCCGCACGACAAATCGCAGGTGATGAACTGGGCGCTCAACGCCCTGGCCTGCAACATCACGCCCAATCTGCGTCTGGACCTGATCGCCAACGCACAGGCCGAACTGGCCAGCGTCGCAAAATGATCACGCTCTCAAAAAAATGATCGAGAAAGCCTTGGCTTCCATGCCCTACAGCGCGTCAATGGAGTCATCGCCAACACAGACACGGAGCCGACGATGACCACCACTCACATCCCTGCCACCCAGAACGAAGCCTGGGGCTTTTGGGGCACGATGAATGATCAAGCCCAAACTGCCTGGCCGATCGCGATGACCACGATTTCGGACGCCACCAACCAGCCTCTCGAATCGGTCCGCACCTTCCTGGACAGCCGCCACGGTCGCCACTTTGCCGACGATGTGTTGAACGGCCTGCACGCCGGATCGAATCTGAAGGATGCGATCCACGCCGCCACCCAACGCTGGATGGGCTGGACCATCGGCCGCCTGACCAGCAAGCAGCACGGGATCCCCAAGGGGCTGCCCTACCTGACGGGCTTTGTGATTCACTGCGAGATCGTCGAAGAGGCCCTGGCCGACTGACGCACCCGGAGGGCTTCAAAGCCCCGGCGCAGCGCGTAGCTGCGCACGATCGAGACGGCCGTGAAGATCAAGCCGATCAGCAGGTTTTCGGTGACGGTCACTGCCAGGCCGAACAGCGGGAACACCGCCATCTGCGTGGCCACCGCCACGACATAACCCACCAGCACATTGGCCAGCGACTCCACGAGGGACATCAGGCGCGACTGCTTCATTCGTCGGCCTCCTCTGGATCTGCTGATATCAGCACGCTTGCTGTTGCCGCCAAATCATTGAATTTGACCGCATCGGCTTCCCGGTAAGCTTCCTGCCCACTCCAGTCCTGCCAGCGACGCACGATCACGTCCACGTACTTGGGATCGAGTTCAATCAGCCAGCCGATGCGGCCGGATTTTTCAGCAGCGATGAGTGTGGTGCCAGAACCGCCAAACGGGTCCAGCACGATGTCGCCTGGCCGGCTGGAATTGCGGATGGCCCGCTCGACCAACTCCACCGGCTTCATGGTCGGGTGCAGGTCGTTCTTCTGCGGCTTCTTGATGTTCCACACATCGCCCTGGTCGCGGTCACCGCACCAGTGGCGGTTCTGGCCTTCGGGCCAGCCATAGAGGATGGGCTCGTACTGGCGTTGGTAGTCGGCGCGGCCGAGCGTGAAGGTGTTCTTGGCCCAGATGATGAAGGTGGACCACTTGCCGCCAGCCGCCCGGAAGGCGGACTGCAGCGTGTCCAGCTCACTGGATGACATGGCCACATAGACGGCTCCGCCACAGCGCGACAACATCGGCGTCATCGCAGCCAGCAAGAAGTCGTAGAAACCATCGCCCAGGTTGTCGTTCAGGATTGGGCGATCCTTGCCGCGCATCTTGTCCTTGGCGCTGTTGGCGTAGTCCACGTTGTACGGTGGATCGCTGAAGACCATGTCGGCCTGGGCTTCTGCCATCAGCAGCTCGTAGCTCTTGGGGTCGGTGGCATCGCCGCACACCAGCCGGTGCTTGCCCAGCTCCCAGACATCGCCTGGGCGGGAAATCGGAGTGACGGGCACTTCGGGCACCGCATCGTCATCCGTTTGGCCATCGACCGTGGTCTCTTCGCCTGCCATGATTTCGGCCAGGGCATCGGCGTCAAATCCGGTGATATCCAGATTGAAGCCGTCTTCCTGCAGCGACTGCAGTTCGATGCGCAGCATGGTGTCGTCCCAGCCGGCGTTTTCTGCAATGCGGTTGTCCGCAATGATCAGCGCGCGGCGCTGGGTGGGTGTCAGATGATCGAGGACGACCACCGGCACGGTATCCAGACCGAGCTTTTGCGCGGCGGCGAGACGTCCATGGCCCGCCACGATCACGCCATCGGACCCCGCCAGGATCGGATTGGTGAACCCGAACTCGACGATGGATGCCGCAATCTGCGCCACCTGCTCCTCTGAGTGGGTACGGGCATTGCGGGCGTAGGGCACCAGTTTCTCGGTGGGCCAGCGCTCGATATGGGTGGAGAGCCAAGGTTCAGACATGGACCAACCCCGTTTCATAGACGGTCTTGCCCTGGTTCAGCTTGGCCGTGAGCAACTGGGTGCGCTCATTCGAGATCGCCACTGCCAGATGGGTCCACCGTCCGAACTCGTGAATGATCTGCAAGCAAGGCAACTTCAACTGGTGGGCGGCCTGGCATACGAGCAACGGCGTCATGCCTGGCACGATGAGGTCCGCCGCACGCCCTTGCATGTGGTGGCTGGTCGGGCTGCCGCCGATCGCGCGGTTCAGCGCTAGCGAGCGGTAGCCGGAGGTGATCACCACCGGGCGTTTGAGGTGAACGCGCAGCGGCTGCAGTACCGATTGACACAGCCGACGCAGGTTCTCGATGACCTCGGGTGTGGGCTCGTTGGCAATGCCACGGCGAGCCGCTGTTTCTGAGACCAGAAACTCGGCCAGTTCGAAATGTTCAGACAGTTGCATGTTCGCTCTCTTGTCGATGCTCGGCTTTGCGTTGTTGAGCAACAACCTCAAAGGGTTCTCCGGTGGCGGCCAAGGTGACCGGCACGCCAGGGAAGTTCTGTTGGAAACGGAGCAGCGCCACGTCGACGTACTCGGGCGCGATCTCCACCGCGCGGCCAATACGCCCGGTGCGCTGCGCGGCCATCAGCGTGGTGCCGCTGCCGCCAAAGGGCTCAAACACGATCTCGCCTTCATCGGTGTACGCCTCAATGACCTCCACCGGCAGCGTCACCGGAAACACGGCCGGGTGATCAATGTCCTTGCCGATCTTTCCCTTGTGGCGCATGACCCGGATGACGGAGTCAGGGATGCGGTGGTCCTGGGTCGGTTGACCGGCAGCGGTCCAGCCGTTGACTTGGCCATCCTTACCACGCATCGCGGTCGAGGATCCGTCGGCGCGCAGGTGGGTCTCCTGGCCGGCAAACTTGCAGGGCACCGTCTTGTTCGGTTTGCGCGTTTGCCGGTTGAAGTGGAAGATGAATTCAAAGCTCGGCGCCAGGCGCCCCTGCCAGTCGCCGGGCATCCCTGGCCCCTGGTCCCAGACGTACCATGCAAAGCGCCGCCAGCCTTGTGTCCGCATCCAGTCGAGCCATGCGTCCCAATACGGGATGAACTCGTTGTCGCGGTGGATTAGGCCGAGGTTGACCAGCACCTGGCCATCGGCGGCCATGGGGACTTGGGCGAATACGCCGCGCATCAGGCCATCCCAGTTGGCGATGCCGCCGGAGGTGTAGTCGCGCTGGTTGCCATAGGGCGGCGAGGTGAAACACAAACTGGCCTGCTCGCCCTGCATCAGGGTGGCGATCACCGATGGATCGGACGCGTCGCCGCAGATCAGGCGGTGCGGGCCCAACTGCCAGACATCGCCCGAGCGAGAGATAGGCTGCTTGGGTGGTTCGGGAACGTCGCTTTCTTCATCGGCATCCGACTCATCTCCAGACTCACTGCCTTCACCATCACCCAAGTCGGCCAGCATCCTGGCCAGCTCATCATCGTCGAATCCCGTAAGCAACAGGTCGTATCCGGCCTCGGATAACTCGGCCAGTTCAAGCGCCAGCAACTCGTCGTCCCAGCCCGCATCCAGCGCCAGGCGGTTATCGGCGATCACGTAGGCGCGTTTTTGCGCCGGGGTGAGGTGTCCCAGCTCAATGACTGGGGCCTGGGGCAACTCCAGCTTGCGCGCGGCCGCGAGGCGTCCGTGGCCGGCAATGATGCCGTTGTCGCCATCGACCAGGATGGGTTGCGTCCAGCCAAACTCCACGATGCTGGCCGCGATTTTGGCGATCTGCGCCGGAGAATGCGTGCGCGGATTGCGCGCGTAAGGCAGCAGCGCGTCGAGCGGCCGGTATTCGATCTGCAGGTTGGGCGTCATGGAATTGAAAAAACCGCCGAGCGTTGCCGCCGGGCGGGTTGGAAATATTCAGGAAGTGGTAACTGTCTGGGGTGGTGGTAACCACGGGCCGGTAACCTGGCTGGGTGGTAACCTGTTTTTAAGGGCAGACGCTATCGAAATCTCGCGCTGTTGCCCCCCGCATACCATTTTGGCCAGGAAGGACCCATCGATTGTCCGCAGGACTCCGCATTCATCTGATTGGCACCAGCCATCAGGCGTTTGCATCACTTCGCATCTGTCGGGGTGCAAGGTTACGGTCGGAAGATCACGCCCGCTGCTCACACCGCTGTCCTGACCATAGCTGAAACTGTAGGCCCAAACCGGGCAAAACGCGACAGGGGGTGTTTTGGCATCTGTCATCACCATCCCGCACCACCCCGCCCCCGCCATCGATTTGCCTCGACTTCAGTTAGTGTCCCTTGTTCAGGTGCAGAGCGACCAGATGGATGGCAGCGTCGTACCGCCGCTGTGCCGTTCTTGCCGCGCAGGCAAACCGCCGACCGATCTGCTCCCAGCGATACCGGTTCGAACGCATCCACACCAGATGCCGCTGCTCGACCTCCAGCCACTGCACCCAGCGCATGGTCTCGAGCATCCGCTCCACCGCTTTGGGGCTGGGGGGCATGGGCCGGTACAGGCGCTCCGGGTCGGGGTAGCGCTCGGGCACCTGCATGGCCAGCGTCATCCAGGGGTTGTAGTAGCCGCCCGGGCGGACTCGGGGCAGCTTGTGTGCAATCTCGGCAGCCTCAGCAAACCGGGCGGCCACATCGTCCACAGTCCATTCGGTTCTGGCCTCAGTCATGGCGCTTGCCTCCCTCACCGTAGAGGCGTTCACCCAGACGACGGACGAACTGTTTCTCCACCCAGTCGAGCCGTTCGTCGTGCTCGCTGACCACCAGGATGTGATCGGTGCGCCAGCCTTCGCGTTTGACGGCGTCCAGGTCTGGCGTAGTGGGCTGCAGGTTGCCCAGAGGGCAGCGATAGCGGTATTGCGGCACTTTCATGTCACGCACCCTCCATGGTCATCTCACGGGCCAGGTACAGCAAGGCGATGGCGTCAGCCTCGTTGTCGTCAGCCGGGTTGTGGCCACGGGCACGGACGGATGCGACCATCTCGTCCTTGCTGGCATTGCCCTTGCCGGTGGCGTGCTTCTTGATCGTGCCGACCGGAATGCCCTGGTACGGGATTGGGTGGTGCTCACACCAGGCTGTCAGTTGGCCCATGAAGCCGCCGTAGGCATGGGCGGCATCCACACCGGCGTGGCGGCGGACCTCTTCAAACACCACCTGGTCAATGCCGTCGTTGCACTGCTTGATGTCGGTGAGCCAGCGCTTGAACCGCAGAAAGCGCATGCCGCCGCCTTCGAAGCGTTGGGGTTTGAAGGATTGGCTGCCACTGGTGATGCTGCCGTCGCGGCTGGTCAGTGCCCAGCCGGTTTGTGTGCCCAGATCAAGGGCGAGGATGGTCATTGTGTTCATTGGTCACTCCATGCGTTTTTGGCATCTGGTGACCGAAGGTGACCCGTTTCTCGTTATCCGCTCGCGCCTGCGCACGTACACGTGTAGAGAGATAACGATATGCCGGTCACTTTCGGTCACCCACTGAGGTTTGTCGATTCGGTCAGTCGTCGCGATAGGGCATGTAGCCGCCCGGCTCGCGGGGTTTGAGCGAGAGGCCTGACAGAGCTTTTGCCCCGCCATGCAGGCGTGTGCGCGCAAACCCACGGTTGATGAGTTGCTGGGTCAGCCACCGGCTGGTGCCCACGTACTCGCCACGCCGCTCAGCGCGCTCACGCCAGCGCTGGTAGATCGCGGAAATCGCTTCCCGCGCCACGGGCGATTGCTGGCAGTCCTCGTCCAGGAACTCACCAATTGCGTCCTCTTCTTCGAAGTACTCATCGGTGGCATCGAGCACCTGCTGGGGCGGGTCGAGCCGGCCCTGACGCTGCCACTCCAGACAGCCTTGAACCGCCCAAGCCAGGATCCCATCCCGTTCGGCCAGCAGTTTTTGCTGTAGGTGCTTGTCGCGCCTTTCCGGTGGGACGGTGATCGTGAACGGGATCAGGTGGAGGCGCCGCTTCATCGCTTCGTCGATGTTGCGGATGGCTGGCTTGTGATTGCCTGCCACGATCAGCTTGAACTGCGGCATGAACTCGAAAAAATCCTGGCGCATGAAGCGCGCAGAGATCTTGTCGCCACCGGTCAAGCTCTTCACCTTGGACTCCGCCCAGCGTCGCCCTTGCTCGGTTTCGATGGCGGCGACAAACCGGGCCCCACGCAAGCTGGCCATATCGGTCGGGTGCCGGTCCGTGCGGGTTTCCATGAACGTGTCCATGGGAGCGTTGGTGGCGTAGTCCCCTAGGATGGTGGCCAGGGTGTTCACGAAGACAGATTTGCCGTTGGCACCCGTGCCGTACAGGAAGAACAGCGCGTGCTCGCGTGTCGATCCAGTCAGGGCATACCCTGCCATCCGGGCAAGATAGGCCTGCAGAGGCTGATCACCGCCCGTGACCTCATGGATGAACTGCCGCCAGATGGGGCAATCACCCGCGGGGGTGGCCGTCGTGATCTTGGTCAGTCGGTCCAGACGGTCGTGGGAGCGCAGCACGCCATTCTTGAGATTCACCACGCCGCCTGGCGTGTTGAGCAGCCAGGGGTCGGCATCCCACTCGTCGGCGGTGGCGGCATGACGCCGATCGGAGCGTGCGAGCCGCTCCAAGCCAGCCACCGTGCCACTGCTGGCGAGTTTGGCGGCCACCCGGTGAGAATCAGCCTTGAGTGCGGCCTCCCGACAGATCTGGCGCATCAGGTGGTGCGCCGCCAGAGTCTCCTCGGTTTGCCAGCGCTTGCCAGTCCAGAACACCCACTTTCCCCACAACGC
Source organism: uncultured Burkholderiales bacterium (assembly GCA_903953985.1). Taxonomy (GTDB): domain Bacteria; phylum Pseudomonadota; class Gammaproteobacteria; order Burkholderiales; family Burkholderiaceae_C; genus Limnohabitans_A. Next base: position 17,159 of record CAJBLW010000298.1, on the reverse strand, counting down.
GACATAGCGCCAGTCCTGGGCGTACCGACCGGAGAAAGTCAGCGCCAGTGCGTCTTCGGTGGCCCACACCGATTGCTCGGTCGGATCTGCTGCCTGCGTGATGTCTGGCGTTGAAGGCTGGAACTGGATACGCTCACCGTGGGCAAGGAAGGCCTCCACATCAAAGCCCTCAGCAATGGCGTCGGCTGCGTCCCAGCCATCCGCACTCCCTTGGGGGTCTTGCGCCGTGGGATTGGACGGCGGCATCAACACCGCGCATTGCTGGGCACCCGCTGCCATGACCGCCTCGGCGGCATTCATGGCGTACTCCCAGCCTGGTTTGTCGCGGTCGGGCCAAATCAGGACATGCTTACCCTGAACGGGCGACCAGTCGGTCTTGTCGATCGGTGCGTTGGCACCGTGCATCGCGGTGGTCGCGCAGTGGCCCACGTCGATCAAGGCCTGGGCGCATTTTTCGCCCTCGACCAGAATCACCCGGTCGGCATGAGCAATGCCAGGCTGGTTGAACAACGGCCTCGGATCGGGCGGCGCCATTTTGCGACGCTTGGCATCCCAAGGGCGGAATTCCTTACGTCCAGGACTGGGCTCATAGCGATACACGCAGGCAATCAGAGTGCCGTCAGCGGCCAGGTAGTCCCACTTGGCGGTGGCTGGACCTAACTCATCCACCGGCGCGCTTGCCTTGCGTTTGGCGGGTGACACGGCGGGTGCACGGCCGAGCAGTTCCCGGGCGAAACCGAGGACGGCCGCGAAATCACGATGCGTGTCCCAATGGCGGTGCGCAGCAATGAGCGCAAAGACATCGCCACCATTGCCCGTGGCGCGGTCGATCCACAGGCCCGCCCGTTCACCATCCAGCTCAATCTCCAGACTGCGACCTGGACTGCCCAGCACATCGCCAACGACGAATTTGCCGTGTGTCACCTTGCCCGCCGGAAATAAAGCAAACAGCACGCCCTCGAGCCGTGCCATCAAGGCCGATCGCAGTTCATCCCGCTCGGCATTCCCGGTGGGCGATGAAACAGCTGGGTCTTGGTCGTTGAAATCAAGCATGGACACCTCCTTCATCGGTGTCTGCCGGATTCAAGTAGCCAGCCTTGGTCGCGATCTCTCGCATGAAGTTGGGGGACAGACCGACCTGGTCGCACCACAGCTCCAGGCGCCCGTCTCGAAAGAAACGTCTGGCCTCAGTGCGCAGATGTTTAGAGGGCGAACACAGGTCAATGAATGCCTGTTTGATGACAGCCACGACCAGTCGCGACTCCGGACACACGACAGCGACATGGCGAAGTAGCAGACGCTCCAGCAGGGATGCACCGATCAGGGGTTTCTGGCGACGAGTGGTCACCGTCAATGCCTCGATGACGGGTTGAGGAAGACGCGCATTCATGACTGCACCCCCGATGCGCTCACACCCTGCTCGCGCCAACACCGACGCGCCCAGGCGCAATACTTGCACTCGTAGAAACTCGGCTCAGACGCCACGCGCGGCAGCAATTCACCAGCCTCGGTCGCCTGGATGACTTTGACAGCGCGATCAGACATGCGCTGCGCAAGCGCTGCATCAAACGGCACCAGCTCCAACCAAAGCTCCTGGGTGTCCTTGTTGATGGCGGTGAACAACGCAGGCTGAGATGCGATGCCAGGAATGCTCGGCTCCATGTACGCCTGATAGATCGCCATTTGCGCGGCGTAGATCGGCTTGGTCACGGTCACGCCCTTTTTGGCAGTGTCGCGCCAGTGTTTGTCGTTCATGGTCTTGCACTCCCAGAGCATGGGAAACGACAAATCCAGGTCGGCAGGAGCACCAGCGATCACGCCGTCGATATGCCCCTGGATGCGGCCACCCGCGACGGAGAAGCCAAATTGCTCGCCATCCTGCTTGCGGGTGTAGAGGTCGAAGCCAGCCAGGCGCAGCCAGCGAATGGCCAGGTCCTCCATGACATGGCCGACTTCAAAGATCCGCAGCGTGCGACCAGGCAGCTCGGCACCGTCGTCCACCGGCGCGTCGACGTACTCGTATTGCAGGGCGCGCTCGCAGGGGACACCGAGGCGTGAGGCGCCCAGATAGCGCCGGCGGGCCTGCTGGCTGCGCTCGGCTTGCAAGGCTGCATCCAGCAGCATTGACACCTGCTCGTGAAATTTGGGTTGATGGTTCAGGTCGATCATCAAAATGGAATCCTGTGGTGATCGCCACCCGTGCTGGCAGTGGCCTTGCGGCTGGCGAGTTGTTCAAAGAAAGTGCGATCGCGCTCGACCATGCGTTCGTGCTCGGCCAACATGTGGGCCTGATAGGCGTCGACCACGACCTCCACCAGGCGCAGGACTTCGTCCTTGCCGTAGTCGGCTAAAGGGCGATCCATGCCGATGGAGGCGACGTACTCGCCTAAGGGGCCGAGTGCCGATCGCATAGCGGCGATCTCCATGTCGCTGGGGTCAATCACGGCCTCCTCCTGAAGCGGGGTCAGGCGCTCCATCAGTCGGGAGAAGGCGTTCTGGCACCGCATGGAGCAGAACACCCACCGGTCGTTGTAGCGGCGGGGGTCGGAACGCCGTAAGCGTGGGTTGAAATACCCCAGGCCTTTGGCTTGACGGGAACACACAGCACATCTCACGCAGCCTCCCGAAACTCGGCCATCACCGCATCGTTGGCTGCGGCAACCAGGCGCTGAATTGCCGCCTTGTTGAACTGAAAGGTCAACAGCGCTGAGACCTGATAGCGGGTCAGGCTGAAATCCGCGCGCAGCGGCGCAGGCAGGTAACGCAGTTGCCCAGGTGTGGGCGACTCCTGCAACCAGCGGCGGGTCTTGTGAGCGGCATCGTCAACTTCCTGGTCGTTGAGCCAGTCATTGGCCTGGGCCAAACACACCGTGCGCTCCCCTGCACCCAACAAGCGAGGAGACAACTTTTCGGCACCACCCACCGCGTACCAACGCCCACCTAGGAAGAAGACACCCGCCCAGGCTTTGAAACCGGTGGCCAGCAGCGCGCAGTCGTCGCCGAAAAGGTCGCACCAGGCGAAGTTGGAGCGCTTGAGCAGATCGATTTCGGTCATCACAAAATCGCTGATTTGGTGACGCGCTTCCTCGATCGCCTTGGCAAAGCTGTGGCCACAGAGCGGACACTCGCGACTGGCCATCGGCACTTCTGCATCGCACTGCGGGCAGCGCTTGGTCGGCGCCTCGCCATCACTGGCAAAACCATCCAGATCGACTTCCTGCTCCAGACTGCCATGGCGCAGAGAGGCGGTGCCAAAGTCCAGCACCACGCAATCGGTCTTGATGACGCCGGGGTGCTCGGCAGGGTCGACCACGCGCAGGCCGCGTCCGACCATCTGGATCAACGTGGACTTGTAGGAACTGGGGCGCAGCAGCACGATGCAGGAGGTGGGCGTGTAGTCGTACCCTTCTGTGAGCACGGCGACATTGACCAGCACCGTTACATCGCCGGATTCATAGGACCTCAGCGTGGACTGACGTTCTGCAGGTGTCATCTCGCCATGAACCACTGCGGCCCGAACCCCCGCCGCGTTGAAGGCCTGGCAGACGGCATGGGCATGATCGACGGTGGCGGCGAATGCAATGGTCTTGCGACGGGCGGCATGCGCCTGCCAATGCTGGACCACCGCCGCATTGACAGGCGTGGTGTTCATGATCGACGCCACGGCATTCATGTCGTAGTCATCGGTCAGTTTGCGCACGCCGTCGAGTGCGTCACGCGTTCCGACATCGACCACGAAGGTGCGTGGTGGCACCAAATGCCCAGAGCGGATCAGCTCGCCCAACCTGATCTGGTCTGCGACATTGGAGAACACCTCACGCAGGCCCTTGCCATCCCCGCGATTGGGCGTAGCAGTCACGCCGTAAATCAGCGCATGCGGGTTCTTGGCCAAGACCGAGTCGATGATCTGTCGGTAGGTGGGCGCCGCGCAGTGGTGAGCCTCGTCGATCACCAGCATGTCCAGCGTGGGCATCTGCTCCAGGTTGCGTGCCAAGGTTTGCACCATGGCAAAGGTGGCCTGACCCGACCACGATTTCTGGTGGGCATCGAAGACCGAGGTGCTGACGTGCGGATTGACGCGGCCAAACTTCGCCAGGTTTTGCGCGGTCAATTCGTCGCGGTGCGCCAAGATGCAGGCCTTGGCCTCCGGATGTTGAAGAAACTCCCCGGCGGTGCCGGACAGGCAGATCGTCTTGCCTGCACCGGTCGGCGCCACACCGAGGGTGTTGCCATGGGCTTTCAGGGCCGTGACGCAGCGGATGACGAATTCCCGCTGCCGAGGACGCAGCATCATGGGTAGTCCTCCTTATTGCGCCCAGGCAGGACGAGTGGGAACGGCCGGCGCCGATGTCATAGGGGGCGTACCGGTGGGAGCCGAAGGCGCTTGGCTTGGGGTGCGCATCGGCTGCCCCATCAGCACGGCATACTCTTTGTGATCCGGCTGAATGGCGGCCTTTATCACGTTCTTGTCGTCGCCGTTCTGATCCTTCTCGACATCAATGCGGGCGACAAACTCCACACCATCCAGATCGGCAAAGCCCTTGATGCGGCGCGCACTCTGCGCCTGTGGCGAGTTGTCTGCCGGATGTATGCCTCGTGCCGAGTTCAGAATGGCGCGCAGGAAGCTACGCCCGATATGGGTCCACTCCGGGCCCTTGGGACTGGACAGGCCAATCAGCCCGAACACCACGCGTTTGGCAAACGGTCCTTCCAGAATGGTGAACTTGGCGTTGAGATAGATCGCACCGGTCTTGTCGGAACGGGTCGCGTAACCGCCAGTCCAGCCTTGGCTTGGATCGTCATACCCACCCGGGCGAATGGCCATGATGACCTTGGCCAGGGTTTTGGGTGGGATTAGGGCGTACTCGCGCTGGTCTTCGGCATCGTTGAAGTCATTCCAGGCGGCGTTATTGCTGTAGCTGTTCATGAATACTCTCCTGCTTATTGCGCGCGCGGCGCAGTGATCTTGGAAATGAGGCGGCCCAGATGCGGCTCCTCGACGACTTCCAGTCGTCCGGAACGGTCTTTGGCGGGGTAGCCCCAGGGGTTGATGTGCTGGCAGACAAAGGCGCGATAAGGGGTGCCGTCATCCGACTTGAGCACCACCATCGAGATGACCTGATCGACAATGCCGGGCAGTTCCAGCGCGGCTTTGGAGCCTTCGATCTGAGGGCTGAACACCTTGCGGTTGAAGTCATCGAGCTTTTCGTCGAGGATCCCGACCAGCCAGATGTCCTTGTCACGGACATGCTGCAACTGGGTGAGCCACCCGACCAGTTCGCTGGCATGCAGCCCATAGGCACCGCGTGTGTCGGGCTTGCCGGTTTTTTCGGAGAAGGCCTGCGGCTGCCCCTTGGCCCACTGCAGACACAGGCGTCCCGCAACCGTGATCGAGTCCACAAAGATCAGCGAGTACTTGGCCAGCATGGCGGGATCGCCATACAAGGCACACACTTGGTCGTAATGCGCCTGGCTGTAGGACTGGTCGTCACGCAGCGCGGGGTTCGGGCCACCGATGTAGCAGGCCAGATCGCGGCATTCCTGCCAGGTGCGTGGCCGCACGCTGTCGCCAGGCCAATCCAGCACGGCCAGATCGCCAGCCTCCAGGTCAATGAACAGGGTGCGGGTCGCATCGGCGGTTTTGAGCAGCGTGGTTTTGCCCACACCTGATGGCCCAAGAATGACGCCCTTGGAGCCACGCTTTTCTGCGAGGCGCTGCTCGGCGGTGATGAAGGGAAAGCTCATATCAGACCTCCCCACCAAAGATCTCGGTGACCTTGTCCGTGCCGAGCGCACCCCGGGCGCGCGCCAGGTCGTGCAGGCGGCGCAGGGAATGCAACTGGCAGGAGATCTCAGACGAGCGGGCTTCCAGCCCCTGGATGGCAAAGGCGAGGTCATCGACCGATGCTTGGTCGAGCGGAAGGCGGTCGATCTCGGTCTGCCCGGCGTGACCCGGGACGCGGATGGTTTCCGGCAGGTCCGACAGGGACAAGGTTTTTTTGCGCAGGGATTCGATGAGGTTTTTGAACATGGTGATTACTCCGAAAGCAGGGCGAGACGGAAGCTGGGCTTGCCCACCTTCACGGTTCGCGCGGGGATGAATTGCTCGCGCAGGGCACTGGCCCAGGCGGAGAACTTGGTCTCTGAGACGCGATAACTGACGTCGATAAATTCGCGGGGGTTGTCGCCGTTGGCGGCAATGCGTGCATCCAGGTTGGCCAGCAGCGCCTGATCCCACTCGACCTTCTTGGGCAGGTCAGCCGTGATGCGCACCTCGCCATCGTCGAAATGCACCACACCGCTGTCTTTGCCTGCGACCATGCGCAGATGCTTAGCGCGCTCGGCATACTTCAAGTTCAGGGCGTGTTCGATGTGATCGACTTCAGCCTTGGCAGTGGCCAGACGGTCGGCGGCCAGCGTCTTCAGCTGGAACAGGCTGCGGGCATCGAATGCGGCCAGTGCGGTCGCCGGGATGGACAGCACATCTTCGTGCTGAGAGGGCAGATGGGGCAGGTTCATGCCACACCTCCTGCCACCACGCGCGACGACGTGCTGCTGTGCAGACTCCTCGCCTCGTACTCCTCGATGTCCTCGACGCGGTATAGGACGCGACCCTGCAATTTCAGATACACCGGCCCGATACCGGCGGATCGCCAGCGCTCGAGCGTGGCCTCCGCGACATTCCAGCGCTCAGCCAGTTGGCGCTGATTCAGGTGTTTGACACTCACGTTGATCTCCTTTCAGGTGATTGCGAAAACGTGAGTGCAGTTTGGGATTCAGGGGGTGGGCAAACCGGTGGGCAAGGTGGACGCAAAGGGTGGGCAGATCGGGCAATGGCTGCCTGTGCCGGTCGAAACGGGCATGTTCTTGGAGATTCGGCCGTGCGAGGCCTGGATCAGGGGCTTGCGCTGTCGGCCTGAGGCCGCATGCTTCTCAAGCAGCGCGACTCGAATGCTTCGATGTCTTGTTGTCGGTATAAGACCCGACCATGCAGCTTGAGATAATCAGGGCCAAGTTTTTCAGAGCGCCAACGCTCAAGAGATGCTTCGCTGATCTGCCAGCGTTCAGCCAGCTGCTTTTGATTCAGGTGTCGGATTTCCATGGTGACTCATTGATGTTGAATGACCACCATTGAGGCGCTGGTTGGCAATGAAGCCAAGCGCATTTTCCGCGCTGCGCGAGGATATTCAGTCCGAAAAACGCATGCAAATTTCGGACGTAGAGCTCAGATCTGCGCTTCGATGCGAAGGAAAGCTTTGTCGTTCCGTTTGTAATCAGGACGCGGCCCGGGAAATTTACCGGGGAGAATCGTGAGGTGCCGAATCTCGCGGATGTGGAACAGCTTCCAGCCCACGTACTCCCCGGACTCACTCCCGCCTTGCACTTGGTAAGCTCGAAGCGCCGGGTGTCCTTTTTTGTCTGTACCACAGCAGTGGGGCTCAACCACCCTCGGGAATCCGTCATAGGTGAAGGACAGTAGGTGGCGGTCGTGGATGGCAGATGAAATGGTCATGGCATGTCCCTGGTCAGTTTCAATTTTCAACGCCCCTCGAAGACCGCCAGCAGCTGGTCCAATTCGACGATCTTCAATCTGGCGGCATCGAGCACCGGCTTCGGAAAATGCTTGGCATAACTCTGCCTTTCCGTCAGGTCGACACCCAACAGCAAACTGATCGCTTTTTTGCAATCCGCACATTGCGCGGCAGGATATTTCCCAAGGATCGCCAGCAGCAGCCCTTCGAAGCAAGGAATCGAGCCGATCATGTTGATCTTCGCTTTGCGTGCTTCCTTTTTCAGCTTGTCCGTCCAGGGGATATCCGTGTCGAGCAGTGCTACGCGTTTGTCAAAGCTTGCGATTCTGGCCAGTCGGGTTGCATGATCGATGACGTTCTCCGGCCCTTTGCCATGCGCATTGCGCACAGTGACAGCCACTCCAGCGCCGCCGGAGCAATAAAGTTCACGCAGGTGCTTGAGGAACGCTTCCTCCGAATCCCCCTCGCCAACGATCAACAGCGTTTTGCGAACCTGATGTTGTTTTCGAGCCATCACCATCTCTCACAGTTGGGGAATGGCGCCGTATGCACCGGCCATGTATTTGGCGTAGAGGTTATCGTCGGCACGAACACCCTTGACGCTGTCCAGTCGCCAGGCATCGCTCTCGCAGTTGTCATCCTTTTCGACCAGTACCACTTGCGCCTTGTGCAGCAGGCTCAACACCTCGATTGAGTGGCAGGTAAAAATGATCTGCGCATTGTGCGGGTTGGTTTTCGGAGAAAAGAACAAATCCAGCAGAGGGGTGAGCATGTGCGGGTGGAGATCTGCTTCAAGCTCATCGATCACGACCAGACCACCGTGCTGCAGCGCCGGCAAGATGCGGGACAGCAATATGAATGCGCCCTGGGTACCACTGGATTCATGCAAAAACATCAAAGGATGTTCTTTGTCGCCTACGCGATGAATGCCGAAGGGGATGTGAATCTCTTCGATTTTGCCACTTTCACGTGTCACCGTGTGTTTCTCGACACGCACATCCGACAGGCCAAAATCCCACTGATGCAACAGGGTCGCCATCTGGCCGCGAATGGCCGTATTTTTGGCATAGAACTCGGAGGCACGCATGATCTGATCTTGGCCCATTGCCTGGCGACCGAGACCATGGACGTTACTCAGGACATTGGCCGTCACCAGTTTCAAGGCCAGGCCAACCTCGTATTGGGCGGCCGTCGAGATCAGCGATGCGTTTTCGCGAACCTTCTCAGCTTCCTTTTGAAGCATGCCGAACTGCTGCTGTTTGACCGTATAGCCCTTGCGTTCAGGATTCCATTCGCGGGTAAAGACATACGAGAATGCACGGCTTTGTTTGCTGTAAAGCGACTCGTGATAGACGCGATCCCTTGAGGCAACCAGACGGTAGCGCCATTCACGGCCGTCCAACTCGAACTCCACCTCAAAGGTGCTGGGCTCGGTCGTTGCCGAAAAGTGGGCTGCCAGGGGAATCGGTTCGTCTGGCTTGGCATGAAACGAGTGCTTGACGAACCAGTCGACGAAGACCAGCGACTTGATCAAGGTTGTTTTACCGCTTGCGTTGGCGCCCACGACCGCGATGGCTTTGGAAAGGCGGGTGCCAAGAGCAGACGTGCAGGACCGGCCATCCTCAGGGGTGTGGCGGTTCAGTTCCAGCGATATCTGCACGGGCTCTCTGAACGACTGGAAGTTTTGCAGGGTGAACGAGCGAAGCATGACGTGACTCTTTGGGCGATTTCAACAAGTTTTTGTATGTTACGCCTTTAGACTGGTCAAATAAATCCATAAAATACAACAGTCAACAAAATATTGTTGAAATTTGCGTTGCGAGGCTAGTTTCATAGACAAAAGCCCAGCAACCGTCGCTGCTCATCCCAGTCCACAGGCACGTCCGCCTGGCGGCCCCGGACTGCGTGAAGATTGAGGTGGCGCGGCTGGCGACCATCCAAAACAGCCTGCACGATGTCGGGTGCCAGGCGTGTAAGCCGCATTACCTCTGCGACCCACCCTGGCTCGAGTTTCAACTGTCGCGCCAGTTCGGTCGCGTTGGCGACCTCGCCACTGTCGAGCAGCTTTTGCCAGTAAAAAGCCTTGCCGATCGTTCGGATCATGGGCAGGTCAAATGATGAGCGGACCTTGGCATCTTCCTGGCCAGGCGGCGCAATCAGCAGTTTGCGGGTGTGACGACGCTTGATGGTCAGGGGGACGAAGGTCACCGCCGAGCCCTGGCTCTGGTATTCACGCGACGGACCCGATACGGATATCTCAATCTTGCAACGTTGCGGGGTGGATTGGCTCATGCCATCACCTCTTCATCATGGCCGAGGCGCCCCATGGCGGGCGCATCTTTCTGCTCCACCACAAAGGGGTGCTGGGCCAGTTCACGCCGGAATCGGTGCCATCCGTCTTCACGCCAGACAATGTCGAGGCCATTCGGGTGCAGTTGCACACGCTCGATCAGCAGCCGCATGATGCGGTGCTGCTCCACCGGGAACATCTGCGCCCAGATGTCACCGATACGGCGCATGGCCACCACGATCATGGCTTCATCGAGTCCGGGTTGCTCCTGCATTGCCAGCACTTCGCGCCACACGCCGATGATCATCTCGGGCTCCTGCAACACGCGCAGGACCTGCATCAGCACAGCTGATTCGATTTCAGCGGCCGGCATGGGCCCCATGCTGCGCTGCCCAGGGATGCGTGATGCACCAGCGGTCTGGCGCTTTTCCAGGTAGGGAACGTAGTAGTGGTACCGCTTGCCGTTTTTCTTCTGCGTGTATGTAGGCAGCATGCGCTGGCCGTCGGGGGCATAGAGGAATCCCGCCAGCAGCGCCGGGGTCTCGTTGTAGCGGTCACGGGTCGTGCTGCGCTTGCGTTGCGCAACGATGGCGTCGACCGCCTCCCATTGCGCCGTCGAGATGATGGGCTGGTGTTGGCCTTTGAAAACCTCGCCCTTGTGCGTGATCTCACCCAGGTACAGACGATTGCGCATCAGCTTGAACAGGTACTGCTGATCAATGATCCGACCGTGGTGGAACTTACCGGTCTGGGTCTCCCAGGACTTGGTGGTGTGGCCTTCAACCTGGAGTTCGCGCACCAGACGCGCGGCTGATCCATGCTCCGCGTAACGCATGAAGATCTCGCGCACCAGAGCCGCCTCCCTTTCGTTGACGACCAGCTTGCGATCCTTGACGTCATAGCCCAAGGGAGGCACGCCGCCCATCCACATCCCCTTGGCCTTGCTGGCGGCAATCTTGTCGCGGATGCGCTCGCCGGTGACCTCACGTTCGAACTGGGCAAAAGACAGCAGGATGTTGAGCGTCAGGCGTCCCATCGACGTCGTGGTGTTGAACTGCTGGGTCACAGACACGAACGAGACTCCGTGCCGATCAAAGACTTCCACCAGTCGCGCGAAATCCGGCAGGCTGCGCGTGAGGCGGTCGATTTTGTAGACCACGACGATGTCGATCTTTCCGTCCTCGATGTCAGCCATCAATCGGCGCAGCGCGGGCCGCTCCATGTTGCCACCCGAGAAGCCACCGTCGTCATAACCATCGGCCACAGCGATCCAACCTTCATGGCGCTGGCTGGCAATGTAGGCAAGCCCCGCATCACGCTGCGCCTCCAGGCTGTTGTATTCCATGTCCAAGCCTTCATCGGTGGACTTTCGGGTGTAGACCGCACAGCGCCGCTTGGGTGTAGTGGCAGGCGTTTGCGTATTGGAGTGATGGACAGGTCTTCTCATGCCAATGCCCCCTGACGCTTGGGCGCGGGTTGGCGCAGTCCGAAGAATGCCGGTCCCGACCAGGCGGTGCCGGTAATGGCCTTGGCCGCCCCAGACAAGCTTTTGTAGGCACGGGCCTGGTATTCGAAACGCCCATCGTCCAGGACTTTGACCTGATGGGCAATGCCGTTGTATTCGCGGACCAGGGTGGCACCCGGCGCCAGCTGGTTTTCTGCTCTGCGCTTCTGGTTGGGCACCTCGCCGGTCTCACCGATTTTTTCCAGGCGGCGCTTGAGCGATGAGGACATGGCACCAAACGCCTCTTCCTGAATCTTGTAAGCCAGCCGACTTTCAAGCCAGGTGCGGTGATGGTGGCCAGGGCGACGATCAAAATACTGATCCCAGAGCGCCCAGATGTTTTCCATCGGCAGGTAGGGCAATTGCGCGAGACGCGCGGCGACCGTTTCTTTGCTTGCGTGTGTCGTCATACGAAAACTCCTTCTTGTTGAGACGGGTTCGTATGAACGCGCTGGTGGCCAGTGAAGCCAAGCGATATCTCGCCAGCCGTGGCTTCGTGCTGACACGGGCTCGCCATAGCAGAGCCTGTGCGTGCCCGGAGAATGCCGGCAGCGAGCAACTGAGCGATTTCCTGGCAAGGCGAGCGCCCAAGCTCAGGAGTATCGCGGTGGGCGGATTTGGAAGGGTGTTCGAGAGGTGTCATGGCAGGCTTTCATGATGAAAAACTGCCACCATTTCACCGGCAAGCCACAGGAATTCCGAGCAGGGAATTGCGGACGAATGCGGGTAATCGCCAATCAGAGGCCGGTAGCCACGAAATAGCTCGCCGCAGTGGTCAGCATGCCAACGCCCAAAAGCGCAAAACCCAAGATCAAAAGGACGAAGCCAAGTTTACTTTCGATGTCGAGCAGATGTTTGGTTACGCCGCCAACGATAGGGTCGCTTTGCCGTTGATTGGCAGCGATCCTGGCCAACTGATCGATAGACTGTTCGTGGGCCACCAGGCAGTAAACAACCCACTTGAGGATTGCCTTTACCCGCCATGCCAACAAGATGGAACCAATGCCAGTAGTGAGTGCGCCTAAAACCTTCAGCCACGTGTGAATATCAGCGGGTAATTGCATACACAGGTCTCCAAAAAACACCGTCGGAATTGCCGTGCCGTCAGCGCACTGGCGGCTGACCGTTACGCACGAAACGATCGAAGGTGTTTTCAAGGCCATCGTCGTCATCCATCTTGTCGCGCTCCCAGGGCTTGACCTCGGGCGGTAGGACCAGCAGCGTCATCGTTTGACGGTAGAAATCAGACGCGATGCGCATCTCCCGCGCCACCATGCCCTCGGGCTCCTGCGGAAACCAGATGCTCGCATCGATCGACGTGCCCAGCCGATCGACGTTGGTGTCCGTGCCCAAACGTGTGGCACTCCTGGCAGGCAGTGGCCGTCGCTGACCGTTGGCCAGCCGTTTGTTCAGATGCATGGAGAGCCACTTGCCTGACTCACTGCCGCAAGCCCACTGAACGCCCCCATTCTGGGACATGACCAGCACCGCACGCTGGGGCGTGAGCTCCAGCCACTTGAGAATTGCCGACGTCATGGACACACCATACCGATCTGCACACGCGCCGAGCACATCCAGATCGATGGTCACACCTTGAATTTGCCGACGATAATCGTCGGCAGGCATCAGCAGGTACGACGCAAAGGTGTTCGCTTCGGACTCAATCTTCCGCTCGTCGCTGTCCCACTGAGTGGTGTCCACCTCGCTGCAGTTGAAAGACGTCTGCAGATGGCGATGCACCAGGTAATGCCCCAGCTCGTGTGCCAGCGTGAAGCGGATTCGCCCCGGTGAGCTGATCGCCTGGTTGTAGATGATGGCCCAGTTGCCCTTGCCCGGCGTATCGGTATTCAGGTTGAACAGCGCCCCCTCGAACTCCGGGTCCATCGCCTCGCCCTGAATGGTGATCGGCTCGCCGGTCTGGAAAGTGCCCGGCACTTCCCGAATCAGCGCTTCCACATCGACCGGGAATCGGTCGCCACCATGGACGGCGTGAAACTGATCTAAGAGCTTGTTCAGCCGGTTGGCCCAAGGTGCCGGCTTGTTGGGCGGGGCACTCATCCTTGGGTTTTCTTGAGGGTCTTCAGGATCTCAAGGAGCTGATGCTTGGTCTCGGGCTTGAGCGTCTTGTAGTTCCGAAAGAACGCCTTGTCAAAGGCGTCCTCGGGCTGATCGGCCTGTTCGTTGTGCGCCAGAAACTCAGGCGTGACGTTCAAGACGGCGGCGATGCTGGCCAGTTTTTCCATGGTGGGGTTGGCATCGTCGTTGTTCTCCAACTCCCACAGATAGCTCTTGCTCATGCCGGCGGCGGCGGCCAGTGCGTCGAGACTCAACTTCTGCTCACGGCGCAGCCTGCGAATTTTGTCACCCAGTGGGGTTGCCACGGTTTCTCCTGTGTTCTCTCAGCCCCACGCGAACAGGGGGACGGGTAGCGTTTTGCACAGACCGAGATATTACGTTATTTCGAACGAATCCGCACCGACTTGACAACACAATCATCCACCATTAAATTCCATCAAACACCCGATATAGCGAACAAATACATTTTGCTTTGTTGTGCGATACGGTGTTGAGAACAGTGTAACCAACCCAGGCCTCTCGCGCACACAAGAAGTCATCGGCACGGCGGCCCAGCAAAAAGGAAAAACAAGATGGCCGCCTTCAACTACCGTCAACTCATCCGCCAAATCCCTGCACGGACTTGGGAGTTTTACTTTCAGTCTCGCAAGCTGGAACTGCCTGACCAGCTTGCCGGTGACAATCTGATCAGCAGCGTCATCGACATCATCGATGCCTTGCCTGCGGCACAGGGTGAAGCCGTCTATGCCGAATTGCGGCGCGTGCACGACTTGGCCAACGGGCGTGGTGTCGATGCCCTGCGCAACACCGCCCCACCGGACTCCGCGATCCATGAGGATTTCACGAAATTCTCCAGCGATGCCGAGCGCGCCTTGTGGGTCATGGCCAACTGGCCTGACCTGTTCGCCACGGCCGAGGCCATCTACGCGGTGAGCCTGCGCATTGGCAAGCGTGGGTGGAAACGCTTGCAGGTGCCGCCCGTCGATGCGCTGTTCCGTGGCCAGGAAGACATTCGCGCCCTCGAGGTGGCACTGGCCACCGCATTCACGCCGCGCAAGGGGACGCCGCGCGCCTGTCAGATCGACACCTTGGACCGGCATCTGGATGGTGGCGTGCAACTGGGCATCCTCATTGAGGACAACGCCCAGCGTCAGCTGGAATTTGGCGACGACAACCGGGCGCACTGGCGTGACGTCAGACCACCCATGGCCATGGATGTCGTCATCTACCCGGCCAGCGGGGTGATTGATGTGCTGGCGCCCGGTGGTGCAAAGACACAGCAGACCTTGCTGGAGCACCTCGGCAAGCATGTATTCAAGCAGGTGCTGCAGCCCCAGGACATCGAGAAGCCGATGTTTTTACTGAACCGTCTGCGGGATGGCTTCGAGCTTTTCGATGACAGCGAATGTGACCTGGCGGCACACCGGGTTGAGCGCATCCGTTTGTCACAGGCGAAAGTGCGGGCCATCCATCCCCCGATCTGCGACTACCAGATCAAGCCGCCGGGGGAGAAAGATGCGCCCGATGTGCTGGCCTGTCTCTCTGCTCAGCAAATCAGTCCCATCCTGATGGGACAAGGCTTCAACATCATCGACGCCGTGGTCTCGCTTTACTTCGAGCCGTTGCAGCCCGGCAAAGCCAGCCGTGTGCTGCACATCGATCTCAAGCAAAGTGGGATCAGCAATCTGCGCGACATGGAAGAGGCTGATGCCCGCCTGGTGGAATCGCTGCTGCGCGCACCGGGTGTCATGCAGTCACCCGCGACGGCCAAGCTGGCGGAGGAGGCCGAAGGAGTCATGCATGAATGAGGCGGTCGCGGTCATGAACGACCAGGGGCTAGCCGAGATCTGCCGCCTGCTCGAGCGTGAAGACATGCTGATCTCCCCCGACGCGGTCTGGCTTTCGAGCCGGCCCGGGTTCTATGGCCATCTGCTGGGCCTGGATGCCATCGCCGTCAGCCGCGAGCGGGCACTGGACATCCTCTGCCCGGAGTGCGGCACCGAGGCCATGCGGCCACAGCCACACGCCGCGCCAGATTCGCAACCCTATCGCGGCTATTGCCCGGAATGCGGCTGGGTCGGTCTGGCGAATCAACAGGCGCATTATTGGCAGGTGCAACCGCAGAAGTTGGCCAAGTGGTTGTCAGCCGGATTGGGGCTGGCACCGCGCTATGCCGTCGAGCCGATCGTCGACAACGTCTTGTGGCGGCTGGGTGAGTTCGAACATCGGCGCCGGCGGCACACGGTTTTCTTTGGACGTCGCCTGAGTGCGATGTCCGATCCAGTGGCCGCCAAGCTGGCGCAATTGGTGGCGCCCGGCGCTGAGGTGATCATCACGGCGGGAGAGCCTGCGTCCTTGCTCGGTACCGCCTTGGGCGATCGCCTGTTGGTGCCGCTGCGGGCCATTGCCCACATCCGCAAATCCGGCCTGGTGATCGAGAACCTTGAAGCATATCTGACCCGCCCAGCACCGGTGCAGGAATCGACGGAGACGTCCCTGCGACTGATGCACACCCAGCGCGTGGCACTGATCGATGGTAAGCCGATCAATCTCTCACCGCAGGTGTATCTCTTCCTGAAGATACTGGAAGACGCCGATGGCGACGAAGTGCACAAACGGCACATTGCCGTGGGGCTGGGCCTTGAACCTGGTGCCAGCTTCCGGACGGCAGAAATTTTCAAACGCCACAAGCAGGTCTACGCCACATTCGTCGACAAGGACGACAAAGGGCACTACTGGCTCAAGCCTGATTTCGTGATTCTGGAAAGGGGGTGACTCGACAGCCAATACCCCGACTTCCAGCATCCACCCAACCTTGAAAGGATTTTGAAATGGCCGGTAAAAACCAACACGTAGTGAAGCGCGACGACGGCTGGGCTGTGCGCGGCGCAGGCAACCAGCGAGACACCTCGCATCACCGCACGCAGTCCGAGGCCGAACGGGCCGCTCGTGACATCGCCATCAACCAGCGTAGCGAGGTCTTGATTCATGGCGAGAACGGTCGCATCCGCGAGCGCAACAGCTACGGCAATGATCCGTACCCGCCCAAGGGCTGATGATCGCTGGCCCTGAAATCATCGGGTTCGACTATTGCAGTAAGTGGTCCATGCGTCGAACCCGATGCGGCGCATCAATGGCAACCACTTGTCACGAAAGGGTTTCTGCGTGTGCTCGGCTGGCGAAGTTCTGGCCGATTTTTTGAGAACAGAGACCAGAAAAGAGTCAAACTTGGCGGGTCGGTGGGCGCTTTCTGGCCGGCGCGATATGGCCTGTGGCACACGCAAAATCGGCGGAATCCCCGCACAGCGTGGGGAAAGCACAGATGTGAAAAAGCCCAACCGAGAGGGGTTGGGCTTTGAAAGTGGTGGCCCGGGGCGGAATCGAACCACCGACACAAGGATTTTCAATCCTCTGCTCTACCGACTGAGCTACCAGGCCAAGCCGCAAATTATAGCAGTTAGAAATCAGCGAACTTGCCGCTGCAGCCCAGTGTTAGGAGACAGTTGGTGCGCCTTGTGCATGGATTTTTTTACGCTTCACTTCCATAGCACAGACGTTGCACACCGAAGCCACTCAGGAACTTCTGGCCGGAAATGAAATACAAACACTGGATCAGCATTACAGCAAAGTCACGGCCAGTATGGCCGCTGGGCAGATGGCGTAAAAGATAATATTCCTAGAGTTGATTAATGTATTCTCTGTACTGATAAAAAACATCGTTGAATCCATAAATCACCTTCGTATGCACATCTCATCC
>CAJBLW010000297.1 GCA_903953985.1 uncultured Burkholderiales bacterium | reverse complement strand
GTTTTGCCAGCGCCATTGGGGCCAATCACCGAGATCAATTCACCTGGATTGATGTGCAAAGAGATATCCCACAGAGCAGGGGCCGCACCGTAGTTGACTTGGATTTGATCAATTTGGAGCATGGTTACACCGCCGCCTCATCGCCCAAATAGGCACGCACCACTTCTTCTCGGGACATGACGTCTTCAGGACTGCCTTCTGCAATGACTTCACCTTGGTTCAGCACCACCAGCCGGTCTGACAAAGCCAACACCGCACTCATGACGTGTTCAACAAACACAATCGATGTGCCTCGATCACGAATTCGCCGAATAGTTTGAACAGCAGCAATGATTTCGAAAGGGGTCAAGCCCGACAGCACCTCGTCGAGCAACAAAACTTGTGGTCTTGCGGCCAATGCGCGTGCCAACTCAAGAAACTTACGTTGGTGCAAGTTGAGCTCATCGGGAAAATGGTCGCCTTTGTCATGCAAACCGGTAAAACGCATCCACTCCAGCGCCTCTTGCTTGGCTTGCGCATCCGACAAACGTGTGCCGCCGTAATGCGCCGCCAACATCACATTTTGTAAAACCGTCAGCCCATGAAATGGTCGAGGTATCTGATAAGTGCGCGACAGCCCCTGACGGCGAATCCGGTGTGCGGGCCAACCCGCACAGGATTGACCTTGCAACAAAACCGTGCCTTCTGTGGGCTTGTAATGCCCCGTCACCACGTTGATGAAGGTGGATTTACCCGAACCATTGGGACCCAACAGGCCCAAAATTTCACCTTGGTACAAATCGAGGTCTACTTGATTGAGTGCTCTGATGCCCGAGAACTGTTTGCTCAACCCGCGCACTTGCAGCACTTTTTTCCGATCCGTTGAATCGGCAGGACGCGTCAGCGGGCGCTCAAGTTCCTGTAAAGGCACGGTCTCAACACTGGCATGCAAAAACTCTACATCCTGATTTTTTCGCATCAAGCGCTTGTGCTGCCTCAATTGCCAAGTTCCCAAAATGCCGCGTGGCATGACCAGCACGGCACCCGCCAAAACCAGGCCAATGATGACTTTGCCCACCAAGGCACTTTCACCGGCCGTGAAAGCATTGAGCAAAAAGGTGATCAAAATCCCCCCCAGCATCGGACCTGCCCAATGCCGACTGCCGCCCAGCACGCTCATGAGAACCACCGTCAAAGGCACCGTGATGTTGAAAGTCTCACCGACCGTCACATAGGAAACATACAGCGCATGGATGGCCCCCATGACACCCGCAAAAAAACTCGACAAAGCGAAAGCCCCCATCTTGAGCCAGAAGGTGGGCACCCCGTTGACCTGGGCCACATCTTCGTCGTCGTGGATCGCAAGCAGACCCAAACCCGCGCGGGCATGAAACAACCACCAAGCGACGGCGACACACAAGATCGTCAAGACGAGGCTGGCGTAATAGAACGTTGAGGCTGGTTTGGGTCCCCACTGCGGCAGACTGACCGACATCAAATAAACACCGGGGCCACCGTCAATGGGCGTGTTCACAATGACCGTTGCCAGGACAAAACCAACGGCCATTGTGATCAAGGCAAACGATTCACCGCGAATTTTTCGGGCATTGAAGACGACCGCACCAACGACCAACGCCAACACGGCGGCCAACAAGCCACTGCCCAGCGCAGCAGGCACCACGGGCCATTCGGCCTTGGTGGCCAGTGTGGCCATGCCGTACATGCCCACACCGAAAAATGCACCATGACCAAATGAAAAATAGCCCGAATAGCCGGACAGCATGTTCCAGGACGTGGCCAAAGTGACCCAGAAGAAAACCACGTAAAGCAAGGACTGCCAATGCACTGGCAAGCCCATGTAAGGGGCTGCCAACAGCACCATCACCACCGCCAACAGGCCAGAAGATTGCCAAATCTTATTCATCACCACGCCTGAGCAAAAGAATCAAGATCAACACGGTGAACGCCACCAAAGGTGCCCAGGTTGGCGCAATCAAGGCCATGGTCATGGATTCGCTGATGCCGATCACCAGGCCACCGATCAAGGGCGTCAACGCTGACCCCAAGCGACCCACCATCACCACCGCGAACACCACCCCGACCCAAGAAAAAATTTGCGAAGGCGCCAATGTAAAAGTCAAAGCCACGCAAACCCCTGCGCAAGCTGCCAGCGCTGCACAAAACCCTGCAACCCAAATGGCCAGTCGCTTGGCATGAATACCAAATGCGGTGGCAATGGCCGGGTCTTCTGCACTCGCCCGCACCGACTTGCCCATGTCCGTGCGATGCAACATCCACCACGCCAACCCGACAGCCAACAGCGCCATGCCCATCGTCAGCGCTTCGGAGTAAGTCACCACCACGCTGCCCAGTCGGAATTTGTGCTCGTCATAAAACGAGGCCATTCGACGGAAATCAGCACTCCAAATCCACTGCAGCAAAGCCTCTACCGACACCGTGATGCCAAAGGTCACCAACAGAGAGTTGAAAGGCGTGATGGCAAAACGGGCCAGTAAGGCCTGAACAGCCATGCCCAAAAGACCAAACAAAGGGACCAAAAACAGCAAGGAAATCAGCGGATCAACACCCAAACGTGTTTTGAGTTCGTAGGTGATGTAAGCCGACAAAAAAACCCAGGCAAAGTGCGACAGATTGATCTGACGCAACAAGCCCCAGCCCAAGCCAACACCCAGGCCAATCAGGCCATAAAGCGCGCCCAGAAAGACGCCCGAGGCCAGCGCCTGAAGTAACAGCCCAGCGCTGGGCATGTCAGAAAATCATCTTGCTGCCGGGAAATGCCACGTCCTTGGGATGAATGACCAGCCATTTGCCACCTTGCAATTGCTTGATGCGGTTGAGGTCATCGCCATAGTTGTTGGGGCCATCAAAGCGCACTTTGCCAATGATGGTGTCCACGCGATTTTTCTTGAGCCAAGCCGCAATTTTGCTGTCTTCCAAACTTCCAGAACCTTTGACGCCCGCCTCCAAGAACTGCCAACCCGTGAAAGCATTCGCTGCCTGCAACTCAAACACGGTGTCGGGCAAATTGGCTTTGGCAGCCCGCTCGTTGTACATCTTGATCGCCTCTGCATAGGCCGGGTTGTTGGTAAATGGCGCGTGTTGCTCGAAAGTGGTGAGCGTCAGCGCATTCGCAGCCAGCGGCGATTGCGTCAATGGCCCAGGCGTTGGGTACACATGGAAGTGGATCTTTGGTTTGTAATCTATCTTGTTCATCGCCTCCAGCAGCTGCATGCTTTCAGCGCCAATCGAGCCGATCCAGACCATGTCTGCATTGGCTTCTTTCAGACGAGAAGCAATGGGGCCGAACTCACGGTTTCCAAACTCCCATTCCAACCAAAGGGCTTCGCGCAAGCCACGCTTCTTGAACACCTCGCGCGCACCCACTGACAAAAAGACCACCGAGGGGAATTTGCTCGTCACCATCGCCACCGATTGCGGCTTGGCGCCGGACGCCGCAATCGAATCGAGCAAGGTATTGGGCACCGTGGTTCCAGGGTCAATGCCCATGACGTAGGCGGGGAAATGCATGTCGTATTTGGCCAGCGAAGGAATGCCAAACGAGTTGGTGATCAAGACCTTGCCATTGCGCTGAGCAACGCCCATGGCCGCCAAGGAGTTGGCTGTGGCATAGGGCCCCATCAGCAAATCAACCTGATCGCCAGAGATCAGCTGCTCATACAGCGTACGCGCCAAGTCGGGCTTGGACTGGTCATCCTTGACCACCCACTCCACTTGACGCCCGAGCAAACCACCACGTTTGTTCAATTGCTCAATGAAGATTTCGCCCGAGATTTTGTGCATGACCGCTGTACCGGCCAATGGCCCGGTCAGAGACAGCGTGCTGCCCACACGGATAGGCTTGTTTTGCGCGTGCAGCCATGTTGGAGTCGAAGACAGCAGCAAGGACGAACCCAGTGCTTTCAAAAATGGTCTTTTTTGCATGTTTGAATCCTCATGAAGTGTGTGAAATAAAGCGCTAACCTGTCAGAGCGCACAAAACTTGAAAAACTATTATGGTGTTCCAACGCCATCGGCCCATAGGGAATAACCCGTTGAGTGACTGTCGCCAAAGCGCTTGCGAAGTTGACATCAAGGGCTTCAAAGTGCATTGAACGATGTGCAAAGCACCGGCCTGCGCAAATGCCCTGCAACGATCGCCCCGACCTGGACCCCAGATCACCAACGAGCCCAAAAAATCCATGAGCAGCACACCCACCTCTAGCGCCTTCACGCCCTCGGGCTCAACCCATATGGCGATTGCCGAAGTCGACCGCATCGTCGTGCGCGGCAAGGACTTGTGCCGCGATGTGATTGGCCAACAATCGTTCACCGCCTACTTTTTGTTTTTGCTGACCGGTGAAACCCCCAGCGCCAATTTGGTGCGTGTTGCCGACGCCACCATGGTGTCACTCGCCGAGCATGGCTTGGTTCCATCGGTGCAGGCGGCCCGCATGACCTTGGCTGCCGCACCCGAATCTGTCCAGGGTGCCGTGGCTGCAGGCTTGTTGGGCTGCGGGCCAGTGATCTTGGGGGCCTCGGAGACAGCTGGGCAATTGCTCATTGCCATGCTGGCGCAGTCTGAACAGCAGGGAAAATCCCTGGAAGACGTTGCCAAAGAGCGCTTGCAAGCCTTGCGCTCGGCCAAGCAGCCTCTGCCTGGCTTTGGCCACCCTGTGCACAAACTGGGTGACCCGCGCGCAACCAAGTTGATTGAACTGGCCCAACAATGGGGCGTGGCCGGCGAGCATGTGCGCGCATTGCAAGCGCTGGCATCGCAAATCGAAAGCGTGTATGGACGCCCC
>CAJBLW010000296.1 GCA_903953985.1 uncultured Burkholderiales bacterium | reverse complement strand
CATGAAAACTGTCCTCCTCATCGGCGCATCGCGTGGTATCGGTTTTGAACTGGCCAATCAGTACATCGCCAACGGCTGGCGTGTGATCGCGACGGCCCGAAGCGACGATGGACTTGAACGCCTGAAGGCGCTGGGCGCGCAAACCTTGCGTCTGGACGTGACCAACCCGGCTAGCCACTCAGGTCTAGCTCGGCAGTTGGATGGCGAAAAAATCGATCTGGCCATTTACGTGGCGGGTGCCATGGACCGCGCCAGCGCGAGTACCCCACCCACCCGCGACAGTTTCGATGCTGTGATGCACACCAACGTGATGGGCGCGATGCAGGTCATCCCCCAAATCGTGTCCTTGGTTCAAGAAACGCAAGGCGTGATCGCCTGCATCAGCTCGGTCATGGGCAGCATGCAAGAGACCACCAGCGGCAACGCCGCGCTCTACCGCGTGAGCAAGGCGGCGCTGAACATGGTGGTCCGTTGCACCCAGGCCGAGCAGCCGGACATCACCGTGCTGGCCATCCACCCCGGCTGGGTGCAGACCGACATGGGCGGGGCGGCTGCACCGCTGACGCCCGAGCAAAGCGCGAGCAGCCTGCGCAAGACGCTGAACCACGTCCTTGAACAACGCGACCCGAAACACCGAGGCGCCTTTTTGAACCACGATGGGCAAACGCTGCCCTGGTGAACCGACAAAGAAAGACCGACATGCTGCTGACCCCCGACCAGGAAATGATCCGCGAAGCCGTGCGTGACTTTGCCCAGCGAGAGCTGTGGCCGCACGCAGCCGAATGGGACAAGAAGCATCACTTTCCGAAAGACGTGCACAAGGGCTTGGCCGAGCTGGGGGCGTATGGCATTTGTGTGCCCGAAGAACTGGGCGGCGCGGGCCTGGACTATGTGACGCTGGCGCTGGTGCTCGAAGAAATCGCAGCCGGTGACGGCGGCACCAGCACCGTGATCAGCGTGACCAACTGCCCCGTCAACGCCATCTTGATGATGTATGGCAACGCCGCGCAAAAAGCGCAGTGGCTCACGCCCCTGGCCCAGGGCCAGATGCTGGGCGCGTTTTGCTTGACCGAGCCGCATGTGGGCTCGGACGCTTCTGCTCTGCGGACGACCGCTGTGAAAGACGGCGACGCTTACGTCATCAACGGCGTCAAACAGTTCATCACCAGTGGCCAAAACGGTGATGTGGCCATCGTGATCGCGGTCACCGACAAGGGCGCGGGTAAGAAAGGCCTGAGCGCCTTCATCGTGCCCACCCGCACGCCCGGCTACAACGTGGCGCGCCTGGAAGACAAGCTGGGCCAACACAGCAGCGACACGGCGCAGATCAATTTTGACAACTGCCGCATCCCCGCCGAAAACCTGATCAGCCAAGAGGGCGAGGGTTACAAGATCGCCCTGTCGTCTTTGGAGGGCGGGCGCATCGGCATCGCCGCGCAAAGCCTGGGCATGGCGCGCAGCGCTTTGGATGTGGCCATCGATTACGCCAAGCAGCGCGAAAGCTTTGGCACGGCCATCTTCAACCACCAGGCGGTGGGTTTTCGCTTGGCCGACTGCGCCACGCAGCTCGAAGCGGCGCGTCAGCTGATTTGGCACGCGGCCAGCTTGCGTGACGCAGGACGCCCTTGCCTGAAAGAAGCGGCCATGGCCAAGCTGTTTGCCAGCGAAGCCGCTGAAATGGTGTGCTCCGCTGCCATCCAAACCCTGGGTGGCTACGGCTATGTGAGCGACTTTCCGGTCGAGCGCATTTACCGTGATGTGCGCGTGTGCCAGATTTACGAAGGCACCAGCGACGTGCAGAAAATCATCATTCAGCGGGCGCTTTGAGCGACTGAATAACCGGCTGACGACGGTCATTGACGTATGATTTCGAATTATGAATATCATCATCCTCGGCGCTGGCCGCGTGGGCGAAAGCGTTGCTGAAAGCCTGGTTTCCGAGCAAAACGACATCACCGTCATCGACCAGGACCCGGCTCGCCTGAGGTTGCTGGAAGAGCGTCTGGACCTGCGCGGCGTGGTTGGCAATGGCATTCAGCCTTCGGTGCTGCGTGAGGCGGGGGCCAAAGACGCCGACATGATCATTGCATGCGCGGCGGCTGACGAGTCGAATTTGGTGGTCTGCAAGATCGCTCACGACGTTTTCAACATCCCCACCACCATTGCCCGTTTGCGCTCGCCCGAGTTCAATGAGGGTGACGAGTTGTTAGGCAAATCCGGCTTTGCTGTCGACCATGTGATCTGCCCCGAAGAGTCGGTGATGCGCTATATCGAGCAGCTCATCCAGTACCCTGAGGCCTTGCAGGTGTTGGAGTTTGCCGAGGGCCGCGTCAGCCTGATCGCGGTGCGTGCGGCGGCTGACAGCCTGCTGGTGAACCACACCATCGCCGAATTTCGTGAGCGATTGCCCCACGCCGAAATGCGTGTGGTGGCCCTGTACCGCCAAGACACCCAGATCGACGCCACGCCCGAGACGCGCATTCTGCCCGGCGACGAAGTATTTGTGCTGGCCGACACCAGCAAGATCCGCATCGTCCTGGCGGGCATCCACAAAACCGATAAACCCGTTCAGCGCTTGATGCTGGCTGGGGGCGGCAAAGTCGGCTTGCGTCTGGCGCGCATCCTGGCCAGCGAGTACGAAGTGAAGTTGATCGAGCGCGACAAAAAACGCTGCGAATACCTGGCCAGTCAGTTGCCTTCAAGCACCTTGATCCTGAATGGCGACGGCGCTGACGAAGACCTGCTGCACGAAGAGAATGTGGGCGAGATGGACCTGTTTCTGGCCTTGACCAGTGACGACGAGGACAACATCATGTCGGCCATGTTGGCCAAACGCATGGGCGCGCGCCGTGTGATGGCCTTGATCAACCGCCGCGCTTATGCCGACATGATGCAAGGCAGCACCATCGACATCGCCATATTGCCTGCGCAAACCGTCATCGGCGAGCTGTTGGCGCATTTGCGCCGGGGCGATGTGGCGGCGGTGCACAGCCTGCGCCGGGGTGCGGCCGAGGCCTTGGAGGGGATTGCGCGGGGTGACATCAAGACCTCCAAGCTGGTGGGGCGGCGTGTCGAGGAAATCAAGCTGCCCCAAGGCGTGAGC
Organism: uncultured Burkholderiales bacterium; assembly: GCA_903953985.1. Classification (GTDB taxonomy): domain Bacteria; phylum Pseudomonadota; class Gammaproteobacteria; order Burkholderiales; family Burkholderiaceae_C; genus Limnohabitans_A. Next base: position 302 of record CAJBLW010000296.1, on the reverse strand, counting down.
ATGGGGGCCATTGTGCGCGGTGAGGGCAAAAAATCCGAAGTGCTGATGCCGCACCACGACACCCTGATCGAAGCCGACGATCACATCATCTTGTTCATTCCCAGCAAGCGCGATGTGCTTGCAGTGGAAAAACTCTTTCAGGTCGGCGCGACCTTCTTTGGTTGATGTTCACGTTCTTCGCTCCCGTGTTGTCTTTGATGGCGCGCATCCTGATCGCGTTTTCGGTCACGTTTTTGGTGCCCGGCATCTGGGCTTGGTTTGAAGACCACCGCGACTTACAGTGGATCTGGTTAGCAGGTTTT
>CAJBLW010000295.1 GCA_903953985.1 uncultured Burkholderiales bacterium | reverse complement strand
TGATTCAAATCAGTGGCGATCGGTACAACATCAACAGCTGGCATCCCGATACGGCCAAGGCCGCAGCGGCGAGAGTTCAGCCACAGAACGCGGCTTTGCCGCAAAAGTAAGGACCCTTGGTCTTTATTCAGACAGACGTACATCGCTCGCATTGAACGGTACGTCTGTCCTTTTATTTAAAAAATTGAAGCCTACAAGACCTCACAAACAGTCACCCGGTCGGAGGATGCAACCATGTCCATGTTAAGTTTTGAACGCAAATACCGTGTGCGCGGCGGTACCCTTTTTGGGGGCGACCTGTTTGATTTCTGGGTCGGTCCTTTTTACGTTGGATTCTTCGGAATCACAACCTTGTTTTTTGCCCTCTCGGGCACCCTGTTGATTTTGTGGGGCGCGGCCATGGGGCCGACCTGGAACATCTGGCAAATCAACATCGCTCCGCCAGACCTCTCCTATGGGCTGCGTTTCGCCCCCATGATGGAAGGCGGCTTGTGGCAACTGATTACGGTGTGTGCCATTGGTGCATTTGTCTCTTGGGCGTTACGCGAGGTCGAGATTTGCCGCAAATTGGGCATGGGCCTGCATGTGCCAGTGGCATTCAGCATGGCTATCTTGGCGTATGTCAGTTTGCAAGTGGTGCGTCCCGTGTTGATGGGTGCTTGGGGACATGCTTTCCCCTACGGTATCTACAGCCACTTGGATTGGGTGAGCAACACCGCTTACCAGTACCTGCATTTTCACTACAACCCATGGCACATGATTGCTGTGACATTTTTCTTTGCAACAGTGCTTGCGCTGTCCATGCATGGAGGCTTGGTGCTGTCAGCCACCAACCCTGGAAAAGGCCAGACCGTGAAGTCTCCGGAACATGAGGACACGTTCTTTCGTGACCTGATTGGGTACTCGGTGGGCACCTTGGGCATTCACCGCTTGGGCTTGTTTTTGGCGCTCGCAGGTGTTTGGTTCGGCATTGTCTGCATTGTGGTCAGCGGTCCATTTTGGACCGGAGCTTGGCCCGAGTGGTGGGGCTGGTGGTTGAACATGCCCATCTGGCGCACTTGATTTAAAAGAGAGGAAATTGAAATGTCTCAATATCAAAATCTTTTCACCTCTGTGCAGCCTGTAGGGCCCTTGCACGACGGCGTTGAATTGCCCCGCGGGGATGACAAGCGATCGGGTAAACCATTTTTGGTGCACCTCTTGGGGCGCATCGGTAATGCCCAAATCGGTCCTGTTTATCTAGGAACGCTTGGACTGGCGTCCTTGATTTTCGGCATCGCTGCTTTCAATATCATTGGGTTCAATATGTTGGCCTCTGTCGACTGGAACCCCATTCAGTTGGTGCGTCAGTTGTTTTGGCTTGCGCTGGAGCCACCGCCTCCTGCTTATGGTTTGAGTATTCCGCCCCTTGCTCAGGGTGGATGGTGGCTCATTGTTGGCTTCATGCTCACCGTGTCAATTTTGCTGTGGTGGGCGAGAACATACCGGCGCGCTCGTCAATTGGGCCTGGGAACGCATGTGGCGTGGGCTTATGCGGCAGCCATTTGGTTGTATCTGGTGTGCGGTTTTTTCCGTCCGATCATGATGGGCAGTTGGTCCGAGGCGGTGCCTTTTGGCATCTTCCCTCACCTGGACTGGGTGTCTGCCTTGTCTCTGCGTCACGGCAACTTGTTTTACAACCCATTCCACGCGCTGTCGATCGTCTTCTTGTATGGGTCGGTTCTGCTGTTTGCCATGCACGGCGCCACCATTTTGGCGGTGACTCGGTATGGCGGAGAACGCGAAATCGAGCAAATTGTGGACCGCGGGACCGCATCTGAGCGTGCTGGCTTGTTCTGGCGCTGGACCATGGGCTTCAATGCCACGATGGAGTCCATCCACCGTTGGGCTTGGTGGTTTGCCGTGCTGTGTCCTTTGGTCGGCGGCGTGGGCATCTTGTTGACTGGCCCCGTGGTGGATAACTGGTACCTGTGGTCGGTCAAACACCATGTGGTCCCTGCATATCCCTTGGTCAGCCCAGTCGTCCTTGATCCTGCATTGATGGGAGTGAAGCCATGAAATTTTTGTCTAAATTAGCGCTTTGCCTAGGTGCCGCTGTGCTGCTGTCGGGCTGTGAGCGGCCGCCGATTGAAACGGTTCAAACTGGCTACCGTGGAACGGGCATGGAGCAAATCTACAACCCCAGAACCTTGGCCAAGGAAGCCGCTTTGAACCAAGCGCCCGTCGCGGCAGAAGCCGCTTCGGCGGATGGTCCCAAAGCCAGTGAGGTTTATCAGAACGTGAAGGTTCTGGGAGATTTGAGCGTGGGCCAATTCAACCGTCAAATGGCGGCGATCACGCAATGGGTCGCACCCGATCAGGGTTGCGCTTATTGCCACAACGTTCAGAACTTTGCAGATGACAGCATGTACACCAAGGTGGTGGCCAGGCGGATGATTGAAATGACTCAAAAAGTCAATCAGGACTGGAAGACCCACGTGGCGGATACGGGCGTGACTTGTTACACCTGCCATCGTGGCAACAACGTGCCCACCCAAGTTTGGAATGCGCCCAAAGACCGCAAGTATGCGAACAGCTTATTGGGTGATTTGGCTGGGCAGAACATTGCCACCAAATCGGTTGGGCTGACGTCGCTGCCGTTTGATCCTTTCACGCCTTACCTGAAAGACGCTGCGCCGATCCGGGTCAATGGCAATGAAGCCATGGCAGGTGTGGGCTCCAACGCGAACCGTGCATCGACCAAGCAAGCGGAGTACACATATTCTTTGATGGTGCACATGTCAGAGTCCTTGGGTGTGAACTGCACTTATTGCCACAACACACGCAACTTCCAATCCTGGGAGGAGTCCAGGCCGCAACGGGTGACCTCTTGGTATGGCATTCGGATGGCGCGTGAATTGAACAATGAATTCATGACGCCCCTCACCGATACCTTTCCCGCGCATCGCTTAGGTGCCAAAGGGGATGTGGCCAAAGTCAATTGCTCAACATGTCATCAGGGTGCTTTCAAGCCACTTTATGGTGCGCAGATGGCCAAAGACTATCCTGAGCTTCAAGTTTTGGCAAAGCCTTAAACTCTGAAACTTATCAGGCCTGCATCCGTTGCGGTGCAGGCCTTTTTTCATGGAAACTGGGCACATGCAGCAGGGGCAATCAGAATTTGTCAAGGGCCAAGTGGTCGTTCTCTTGCTGGCTGACATTGTTCAGTCTTCAAGGTGGTGGGGTTGGTTGCGCATAGTCCAGGGCTCCGCCGCTTTGCGCAATGTGCCTGGCTTGCTGTTTGCCAAGTTGCTGGGCAGTGGCCACGAAGGCGGTTTTGGTTTAAAACCCAGTGCATCGCGACAAGGTTTGTTTGCCTTGTTTGAATCAGCACAGACAGCCGATGATTTCGTGGCGCATGCCCAATGGGTTCAAAAATACCAGCAGAGATCTGCCGAGTTTTGCTGCGTCAAACTTCAAACATGGTCGTGTCGTGGCACTTGGGATGGTTTTTCACTGAGTGCGACCGCAACCGAACCGACCCATGGACCGGTAGCGGCCCTCACAAGGGCTTCGATCAAGCTCAGCAAAGCATCGGCTTTTTGGCGTCATGCGCCTCCTTCTGAGCGTGCCTTGGAGGGGGTCCAAGGCTGTCAATTGGCGGTCGGCCTTGGCGAGGCGCCTTTGCTGCGACAAGCGACTTTTACCATCTGGGACAGCGTGGCGGACATGAATGCTTATGCACGCACTGGCGCCCATTTGCAAGCCATTCAGTCGGCAGCAAAACATGGTTATTTTTCCGAGTCCATGTTTGCCCGGTTTGTACCATTGCAGGTGCAGGGCCAGTGGCAAGGCAATTCCTATGCTTAAGACTGGTCAAACCCCGCGTGTGGTGGTGGTGGGCGCCGGCATTGGGGGATTGGTCAGTGCTTTGGTTTTGGCTCACCACGGGATGGATGTCACCTTGCTTGAAAGTGCCAGCACCCCCGGCGGCAAAATTCGGCAAGTGCAGGTCGACGGTGTGGGTGTTGATTCCGGCCCCACGGTGTTCACCATGCGCTGGGTGTTAGACCAGATGTTGAACGAGTTGGGCACGTCATTGGAAGACATTTTGCAACTCGAGCCCATTGGGGTTTTGGCTCGCCATGCTTGGGATGGCAGCTCACCCATACTTGATCTGTATGCCGATACGTCCCGCACCGCCGAATCCATCGCCCAATTCAGCAGCCCCCAAGAGGCGAGGCGTTTTTTGGGCTTTTGCGAACAAGCTCGAAAGTTGTACAACACCTTGGAAAAGCCCTATATCCGAAGCGAACGCCCTGACCTGCTCAGCATGGTGGGCGATTTGGGTTTGAAGGGCATGGCCACACTGACGGGTTTGGGCCCATTTGCCACTTTATGGCGCAGCCTCGGGCGGCACTTTCACGACCCGCGTTTGCAGCAGCTGTTTGGCCGCTATGCCACGTATTGCGGTTCTTCACCATGGTCTGCACCTGCCACTTTGATGCTGGTAGCGCAAGTGGAGCTCGACGGCGTTTGGTCCGTCGCTGGCGGCATGCATCGGGTGGCACAGGCGCTGGCTCAGTTGGCTGCGAACAGGGGTGTGAAGCTGCGTTACAGCAGCCGCTGCGAGCGCATTGAGACGCACGGCGGCCGAGTCAGTGGCGTGCATCTGGCATCGGGTGAGCGGGTACCTGCCGAGCATGTGGTTTTTAATGGCGATGTTGCGGCGCTGGCGCAGGGCTTGTTGGGTCAAGACTTGCGTGACCGCTTTGCGCCTGTGACGCCAGAGCAGCGTTCTTTGTCGGCATTCACCCTGTCCATGCACGCGCAGACTCAGGGTTTCGACCTGGTGCGGCACAACGTATTTTTCAATCAAGACTACCGCCGTGAATTCGATGATATTTTCAATAAACGCAATTTGCCCACACAGGGAACCGTCTATGTCTGTGCACAAGACCGCAGCGACGATGGTCTGGCTCAACCGGGCTTGGAAAGGCTGTTGTGCTTGGTCAATGCGCCAGCGGATGGTGATGTGCGCACATTCAATTCTTCGGAGGTTCAAGCATGCGAATCGAACAGTTTGGCGCTGATGCGCCGCTGTGGCTTGGAAATAACAGCCTCGCCCCAGCAAGTGGTGCGCACCTTGCCACAGGACTTTGCCCGCCTGTTTCCAGGCAGCGGGGGAGCGCTGTATGGCCAAGCAACCCACGGTTGGATGAGTTCATTCCAACGCTCCAATGCGCTGACGCAAATCGAGAATCTCTTTCTGGCGGGCGGCAGCGTGCATCCGGGTCCGGGAGTACCGATGGCCGCTTTGTCCGGTCGACAGGCGGTCGCAGCGCTGATGGTGCGCCGCAATTCAACCAAGCGGTAGATCCTGGTAATTACCTCTGGTGGTATGTTGATGCGCTGAGCGATGACGGACAGCATGGGATCAGCATCATTGCCTTTGTTGGTAGCGTCTTCTCGCCCTACTATGCATGGGCCAATCGTTCTCAGCCGGCCGATGCCAATGACTACTGCGCACTCAAGGTGGCACTCGACAGCCCCGGTAATAAACGCTGGACTATGACCGAGCGCGGTGGCAAATGGGTGCAACGCGATCAACATACCTTCCAGATTGGCCCTAGCGCCCTCCACTG
>CAJBLW010000294.1 GCA_903953985.1 uncultured Burkholderiales bacterium | reverse complement strand
CTTGCTCATCGGTAACTTTGGAAGACCAGTCAAAGCGCTGGGCCACCGCAGCGCCCAGCACAGGACGAAAGCGCTGAAGAAAACCCCCATGCACATCCCAGGCCTCGCGCCCCTGAATCGCGCGGAAATGCCAATACATGGTGTCCATGTCATCGTTCATGACACGAACCGTTTTGGCCTTGCCCAAACACTGCTCTATTTTTTGACGCACCGGCTTGAGAGCTTTGAGGGCACCGGGTGTGGCCAGCGCCCACATGTCAGTCGGGGCCAACAAGCGGATGTGATCGGGCAAGGGCTGCGCATCCTGACCCAACAAAACATCTGCCACACGGGCAAAGGTGGGCACATCACGGGCGAACCAGCCACAGGTGTCCAGGCTGGGCGACAAGGCCATGGTGTCTTGCAAACTGATGCGTCCCTGGCTGGGCCGCATGCCCACCAAACCGCAATGGTTGGCGGGGGCACGCACCGAGCCGCCTGTGTCTGAGCCCAAAGCAAAGTCGCACAAGCGGTTGGACACAGCAGACGCCGAGCCCGACGAAGACCCGCCGCTGATGCGTTCGGCCACCGCGCCATTGATGGGCGCACCGTAATGGGCGTTCTGACCGTTCATGGAGAACGCCAATTCGTCGGTGACCGTTTTACCGACAAAGCGCGCACCGGCGTCGAGCAAGCTTTGCACCACCGGGGCCGTTCGGTCCTGCACGCCCCACAGGGCCATCAGCATGGGTTGACCGCCACTCGTGGGATAGCCCTTGACGTGGTAGATGTCTTTGGCCGCGAAGCTCAGTCCCGACAAAGGACCCGTGGCGGCATGGGCCACCGGGCTCGATGGGTAGGGCATGAAGGCTTGGGCGTTGTCCCACAGGGCATCGGTGTGTCGACTCATGTTCACCTCACGTTTAAAAAAATGATCAGGCCCAATGATCAGGCCACTTGCTGAGAATTGGGCTGAGACTGGGCCAGCAGACAACGAACACTGTGGCCTTCGGCCAGCCAGGTGACTTCCGGGCGTGTCGCACTGCATTCAGGCACCGCCATCTTGCAACGACTGGCAAAGGCGCAGCCCTGTGGCAAATTCGTCAAGTCGGGCGGTGCGCCGGCAATGGTTTCCAGGCGCTGGCCTTTAGCCAAAGCGCCGTCGGCGCGGCTTTGCAGCAAAGCACGGGTATACGGGTGCCGGGGTTCACGAATCAGAGTTCGGGCGGGCCCCTCCTCCACAATGCGACCGGCATACATCACGGCAATGCGATCGGCCACCTCCACCGCAGCACCGATGTCGTGGGTGACAAAAATCACCGACAAGCCCATTTCTTTTTGCAACTCGCGCAACAACAGCAAGATTTGGATTTGTACCGTGGCGTCCAGCGCGGTGGTGGGCTCATCGGCCAGCAGCAACTGGGGCTGGCAGGCCAGCGCCAGGGCAATCATGGCGCGCTGGCGCATGCCACCCGACATTTCGTGCGGATAAGCCTGCAAACGACGCTCTGGGCTGGGAATGCGCACCCGCTCAAACAGGGCTAAGGCACGTTGCCTGGCATCAGCCTCGCTCACCTTTTCGTGACGGCGAATCGTTTCGATGATTTGTTGCCCCAGACTGTAAACCGGGTCGAGCGCCAGCAAAGGCTCTTGAAAAATCATCGACGCCACGCGTCCACGAAATCGGTTGAGTTGGTCCGACGACAGTTTCAGCACATCGTGATCGCCCACCCTGATTTGCCCTGAAATTTGGGTTTTCTTTTCGGCATGCAAACGCAGCAAGCTGCGCAAGGTGACGCTTTTGCCAGAGCCCGACTCGCCAATCAGGGCGACCACTTCGCCGCGTTGGACACGCAGGTCCACGCCCGAGACGGCCTGAACGGGTTTTTTGCCCCCAGTGAAGGTGACGTGCAGCTGGCGGATGTCGACAAATGCGGGTGTTGGCGTGTCCGGTTTCATGCCGCGACCTCCGAGGGTTTGACCGTGCTTTGCAAAGCGGGTGCACCAGTGTGCGCTGCGCCAGCCACATGCATCCAGCAAGCCACTTGTTGGCCGTATTGGGCTGGGGCCAAGACCGGCATCTTTTCGCTGCAAATGGCTTGGGCGTGCACACAGCGAGTGTGGAAACGACAGCCGCTGGGCGGGTTGATCGGGTTGGGTGGGTCACCTGCCAACGGCGGGGTTTCGGTGCGACGATCCGGGTCCAGAGTCGGGATGGACGAGAGCAAGGCTTGCGTGTAAGGGTGCGCGGCATGCTTGAACAGGGTTTCACTGTCGCCAACCTCGACAACTTGGCCAAGGTACATCACCATGACCCGGTCGCTCATGTAGCGCACCACATTCAGGTCGTGGCTGATGAAAATATAAGTCAGGCCAAACGCCTCTTTCAAGTCGAGCAAAAGGTTCAGCACCTGCGCTTCCACCGACTTGTCCAGGGCAGAGACCGCCTCATCCAAAATGATCAGACGCGACTGCAAGGCCAAGGCCCGGGCAATGTTGACGCGCTGCCTTTGACCGCCTGACAACTCATGCGGGTAACGCTCGGCAAAGCGCTGCGGCGCCAGCCCCACCCGTTCCAGCAAGTCGCGCGCCCGATCAATGGCCTCGCGCTCGGGCAATCCGTGCACCATGGGTGCAAATGCGATCGAGTCTTCCATGGTCAGGCGAGGATTCAAGGACGCGTAGCTGTCTTGAAACACCATTTGGGCCTGACGTCGGTAATCTTTCAAGGGCAGCGACTTGCTGCCTACGGTCTGCCCATCGAACACCAGCTCGCCCTGGTCGTGGCTGATCAGTTGCATGAGCAAGCGCGCCGTGGTCGACTTGCCGCAACCGGACTCGCCCACCACCCCCAAGGTCTCGCCCTTGAACACGTCAAAGCTCACCCCGTCCACAGCGCGAACCACCCCTGCGCTGCGACCCAACAAGTCTTTCTTGAGTGGAAAGTGCTTGACCAAGCCGCGCACCGAGAGCATCGGCTGGGTTGATCCGCCCACCTCATCATTGGCCAAAGTCATGCGGACCTCACTGTTTGATTTCCATGGCCGAGCGCAAGCCGTCGGCCAAGAGGTTGAAAGCAATCGATGTCATGAAAATCATCGCCCCGGGCAAGGCTGCAATCCAAGGTTGCGAGTAAATGGCCGTGCGCAAGGTGTTGAGCATCAGGCCCCATTCCGGCTCGGGGGGTTTGACCCCCAACCCCAAAAAGCTCAGCCCCGAGGCCAGGATCATGGACACCGCGATCAAACTCGTGGCGTACACAAAAATCGGCCCCAGCACATTGCCCAGCACATGCACCCGCACGATGGTGAAAGCGGATGCACCCGATGCCCTGGCCGCCTCGACAAAATCACGCTCCCGAATCTGCGTGGTCACGCTTTCGGCCACACGGGCCAGCGGCGGTATGAACACAATCGTCAAGGAGATGAGTGAATTGGTGATGCCTGCCCCCAAAGCGCCCGACAGGGCGATGGCCAGCAAGACCGAAGGGAAGGCATAAAAAACGTCGATGGTACGCATCATCACGCTGTTGACCCAGCCCCCGGTGTAACCGGCGGTGATGCCGATCAAGGAGCCGATGAAAAAAGCACACACCACCGGCGTGATGCCCATGAACAAGGACAACTTGGCCCCCACCATCAAGCGGGTGAGCATGTCGCGGCCCAATTCGTCGGTGCCCAAGGGGTGGCCTTCAAAGCCAATGGGTTTGAGGCGTTTGAGCATGGCGGACTGGTAAGGGTCCATGGGCGCCAGCCAGGGACCGAACACAGCCAGCACCATCAACACCACCACCACCAGGGCGGCACCCACGGCCACTTTGTCACGTAAAAACCGACGGCCCACGGTTTCCCAATAACCAGCGGAGCGCTCGTACACCAGCGGGAGCACGGGGCTGGCGGCCGCATTCAATGAAGTCATGTCAATTCCTTGGGATCGAGATCAAGCGCGTGCAATGCGAGGGTCCAGCAAGGTCTGGATCACATCTACGATGAGGTTGAGCACCACAAAAAACATCGCCAGCACCAGGATCGTGCCTTGCAGCAAAGGCAGGTCGCGCTGGAAGATGGCCGAGTTGAGCAAGAAGCCCGTGCCAGGCCAGGAAAACACCGTCTCGATCAGGATCGAGCCGCCGAGCAAGTAACCCAGCTGCAAACCCATCACCGCGAGGGCCGTGGGGGCGGCATTTTTGACGACATGCCAAAAAATACCCAGGTTGGTCAATCCTTTGGCGCGCAAACCGACGATGAACTCTTGCGCCAGGATGTCGGCCACCAAGGCCCGCACCGTGCGCGAGATGATGCCCATCGGGATCACGCTCATGGTGATGGCCGGCAATAGCATGTGCTTGACGTGCTCCCAGTCCCAAATCCACTGGCTGGAGCCACCCGGCCCAGCGCCGCCCGGCGGCAGCCACATCAGGATCGAAGAAAACACAATCACCAGCACCATGCCCAGCCAATAGTGCGGAACGCTGACCCCCAACACAGACAGCAAAGAGGCGAACTTGTCCAGCCAAGAGTTCTGGAAATAACCGGCCACAAAACCAAACAAACAGCCCAGCACAAACCCGATCAGGGTGGCCAGCATCGCCAGCCGCAAAGTGTTGCTCACGGCGGTCATGACCTCCGAAGCCACCGGGCGGTTGCTGGCAATGGATGTGCCCAGATCGCCCTGCAAAGCACGCCAGACCCAGCTCACAAACTGTTCAGGGTAAGAACGGTTGAACCCGTACAGTTCGATCAACTGCGCCTGCAAGTCAGCCGAGGCGTCAGGCGGCAAAATCGACATCAGAGGATCACCGGGTGCCAGGTGCACCAAGCCAAAACAAACCAGCGCCACCCCCAGCATGATGGGCAGGGAATAAATCAGTCGCCGCAACAAAAAGCCGAACATGCCAGCACTCCAAAACTTCAATTAAAAAGTGTGCAATCAGGCCGTTCACCACCTGACTGCACACCCAGCGGCATGGACCCGATGGGCCCACACCTGGACCATCAGTCCATCGACACAGGCGCCAAATCGACAAACCAGCTGCGCGGTTGCACGAAGCCCTTGACCTTGGTGCTCATGGCGCGAGGCCCCACGTCATGGGCAATCCAGACAAAAGGTGCCTCTTCGACAATGCGGGCGTGCAACTTGGCCAATGCCTCATCACGCCTCTTGTCCTCGAACTGAGTCCGTGCATCGGTGATCAATTTGTCGAATTCCGGATTGCCAAAGTAACCCCAGTTGTTGGACACCGGCGGGAATGTGCCAGTGCTGGTGAATCGAACCAGTCCAAAGAAGGGGTCCATGGCGGCATAACTCACGTTGATGGCGTCAGCACCGTTGGCCGTGGGGTCTTTGGCCCCCCGACGCCAGTTGGTGAACAAGGTGTTCCACTCGATCACGTCAAACTGGACATCAAAAAAACACTGCTTGAGCGACTGCTGCACAAACTCGTTCATGGGCAAGGGTTGCATCTGGCCTGAACCTGATGCCGAAATCTGCACCTTGACTTTGAGGGGTTTAGCCGCGCTGTGACCCGCTTGTGTCATCAAGGTCTTGGCTGCGTTCACGTCGTACTTGATGTCAAATTTGGGGTTGCCCCACCAGGGGTGGCCAGGTGGCACCGTGCCTTTGGGCGCGGCCATCATGCCACCCAAAAGGGTCTTCAGGCCTTCACGGTCGACGCACAAGTTGGCCGCGTGGCGCACCCGCTTGTCCAGCCAGGGCGAGCCTTCTGCAAATGACAACTGCCAAGGCCACACATGCGGTTGGGCGTTGCTTTCGATCTTGAAGCCCCGCTGGCGAATTTGCGGCATGGCATCGGGTGCTGGCGCCTCGATCCAGTCGACCTGCCCGCCCAGCAAAGCTGCAGTGCGGGCGTTGGCCTCGGGCATGGGCACAAGCACCACTCGGTCGACCTTGGGCATGCGCTTGGCGTCCCAATAGGTTTTGTTGGCCACCATCTCCAGGCGTTCACGCGGCACGAAACGGGCCATCTTGAAGGGGCCAGAACCGGAGGCATCTGCCGCAAAAGCGGTCCAAGCCGTCTTGGATTTGTCTGCGGGTGTGGCGCCTGCAGCGGCTTCAAATTTCTTTTGCCAATGGGCCGGCGAGGCAATGAACAAGTTGGTCAAGTTGATCGGCAAAAACGCATCGGGCTCGCTGGTGGTCAGCTCGACCGTCAGGTCATCAATTTTTCGGGCGCTGCGCAATGTGGGCATGCGCGAAGCCGTGACACCCACCTGGCTGGCATCGAAATGAACCGCGTCTTTGTCCAATACCTTGCGCACGTTCCAGACGATCGCATCGGCATTCAAGGCCGAGCCATCGTGGAACTTCACGCCTGGGCGCAGCTTGAAGGTCCATTTTGTTTTATCACTGGCACCAACAGCCCACGACGTGGCCAAGCCAGGAATCAACACACTGGGACCATCCGATTTGGACAAATCCCAATGGGTCAAAGCGTCATACATCGGAATGCCGGTGAAGCGATTGCCTTCAAAGCCTTGGTCGGGCTGCCCCAAGGTGCGGGGAATGTCGGCCGCCGTCATGGCAATTCGCAAGACTTTTTCTTGCGCCTGAACGGCCATGGAGATGGCGCTGAGCCCCATCCCGACAGCCATGGTGAACGCCCAGGAAGTGGGCAACAAACGAGGGGAAAAAATAGACCGCTTCAT
>CAJBLW010000293.1 GCA_903953985.1 uncultured Burkholderiales bacterium | reverse complement strand
CTGGGCTTTGTGCTGCCGGGCACGCTGTGCGGCATGTGCATCGCGCGCGCGTTTGACGCGCCCTTCAACGGCAAGTCGCTGCTCATTTGCGGCCTGATTGCCGGCGTGTTCTGGTTTGTGTTCGCTCGCCTGCTGGGCGTAGGCCTGGGCCCTGCTTTGCCCTGGCTGTTTTGATCTATCGGATACCCCATGGAAGCTTTTGACGCCCTGATGGGCGGCTTTGCCATTGCCCTTCAGCCCACCACCTTGCTGTGGGGCTTTGTGGGCTGCTTCATCGGCACGCTGGTGGGGGTGTTGCCGGGCATTGGCCCGGCGCTGACCATCGCTTTGCTGCTGCCCCTGACCTACCATGTGCCCGCCACCAGCATGTTCGTCATGTTCGCGGGCATTTATTACGGCGCGGCCTATGGCGGCTCCACCACCTCCATTTTGCTCAACACCCCCGGCGAATCCTCTGCGGTGGTCACCGCGCTCGAGGGCAACAAAATGGCCAGAAACGGCCGAGCTGGCCAAGCCCTGGCCACGGCGGCCATCGGCAGCTTTGTGGCGGGCACCATCGGCACTTTGGCGCTCACCTTTTTTGCACCCTTGGTGGTCGACGCGGCGCTGGCCTTTGGCCCCGCCGAATACTTCAGCCTCATGGTGCTGTCGCTGGTGGCGGTGTCGGCGGTGCTGGGCAACTCCATGCTGCGCGGCTTGGTGGCGCTGAGCCTGGGATTGCTGCTGGGCATGGTCGGCATCGACCTGCAAACAGGCCAACCCCGCTTCACCTTTGGCCGCCCCGAACTGCTCGATGGCATCGAAGTCACCGTCGCCGCCGTGGGCCTGTTTGCCGTGGGTGAAGCGCTTTACCTGGCCTGGCAAGGGCGCGAGTCCAAGGGCGGCGAAGTCATGAAACTCTCGGGCAGCCTGTGGATGAGCAAACAAGACTGGGCCCGCTCGTGGAAAGCCTGGTTCCGTGGCGCTTTTTATGGCTTTCCCATTGGCGCCATGCCTGCGGGCGGGGCCGAGTTGCCCACGCTGCTGTCGTACTACACCGAAAAAAAACTCTCCAAACACCCCGAAGAATTTGGCCACGGCGCCATTGAAGGCGTGGCCGGGCCTGAAGCCGCCAACAACGCCGCCGCTGCAGGCGTGCTGATGCCCCTGTTGACCTTGGGCATTCCCACTTCGGCCACGGCGGCCATCATGCTCTCGGCCTTTGAGGGCTACGGCATCCAGACCGGCCCGCAGCTGTTCAGCCAACAAGGCGGCTTGGTCTGGACCCTGATCGCCAGCCTCTACATTGGCAACGTCATTTTGCTGATCCTGAACTTACCGCTGGTCAGCCTTTGGGTCAAACTGCTCAAGATCCCGCCGCCCTGGCTTTATGCGGGCATCATCGTCATCTCCACCGCGGGCGTGTACGGCGCGGGTAACTCGGTGTTCAACGTCGGTCTGCTGTTTGTCTTTGGGCTGCTGGGCTATGTGATGCGGCGCTTTGACTTTCCGGCCGCGCCCCTGATCGTGGGCCTGATCCTGGCCCCCATGGCCGAACAATCGATGCGCCAAGCCTTGACCATCAGCCAGGGCGAATGGTCCACCTTTTTCACCCGCCCTCTGTCAGGCAGCTTGATGGCCGTGGCAGCACTGCTGCTGATCGTGCCCCCCCTTTGGAAACAATGGCGACACCTTCAAGCCCGCTGATCCGGACTTGACCTGTGAATCAACGTCCTGATTTGCTTTAAATTTCAACATTTTTGAAACTGCCGCCATGCGCCACAACGACCTCCACCCCATGCTTCGTCGCAACTACCTCAAGTGGATGGGTGCAGCGGGTCTGGCGGCCACGGGCGTCAGCGCGCACGCCCAATCTGCTTGGCCCTGCAAGCCCATTCGCTGGATAGTGCCCTTCGCCCCTGGAGGCACCTCCAGCATCGTGGCGCGCACCATCGCCACCGAGTTGACCAAGCAGATGGGCGTCTCGATCATCATCGACAACAAAGGCGGCGGCGGCGGCGTGCCCGCCATGCAAGAGATGATGCGCACCCCGGCCGACGGCTACACCCTCGTCATGAGCCACATTGGCCTGATGGCGGTCAACCCCCTGATCTACCCCGACAGCGGCTACGACGTGAACAAGGACTTTGTCCCCGTCACCCTGCTGTCGCGCGTGCCCAGTTTGTTTGTGGTCCACAAAGACGTGCCGGTGACCGACCTCATACAGCTGATCGCCTACGCCAAGGCCCGCCCCGGCCAACTCAACTACGCCTCGGCCGGTAACGCCAGCGCAGGTCACCTGGCCATGGAAGCGCTCAAGCTGGCCACAGGCATGTTCATCACCCACATCCCCTACCGCGGCACCGGGCCGGCACTCAACGACGTGCTGGCGGGCCGCATTCAATTGCTCTCGGCAGGCACCCCGGCCTTGTTGCCCCACATCAAGAGCGGCGCCCTGCGCTGCCTGGCCACCGGAACCACCGAGCGCATTTCGATCTTGCCCGATGTGCCCACCGTGACCGAATTCGGTTTCAAGGATTTTGAAACCGTGCAGTGGTATGGCATCACCGCTCGCGCCGGCACACCGCCCGAGATCATCCTGAAGTTGCAACAAGAATGCGCCAAGGCCTTGAAGTCGCCCGATGTGATGGCCAAAAACGCCGCCGAAAGCGCCATTCCCGGTGGCGGCACACCCAGCGAATACGCGGACTTCATCGCCAAAGAACAAGCGCGATGGAAAGAAGTGGTCATCCAAGGCCAGATCAAACCTGGCTAAGCCAAGCTGCACTATTTGTTGCTGCGCAAGCCCTTCAACGCGTTCTATTTGGACGTCTTGCCAGAACGCCTGCTTTGGATCATGGCCACGTTCATTTCTCCATCAAGTGAAGACGCATAAAAACGCTCAATCATCTGCACCGAAGTTCTGGCATTGCGCGCCAAAGTGAGCATGTCGATCCCTTGTCCGTAAAGCAACCGAAACATGATGGAGGTGTGCCTCAAACAATACAGCGTCTTGGGGCGGTTCTTGCCATCG
>CAJBLW010000292.1 GCA_903953985.1 uncultured Burkholderiales bacterium | reverse complement strand
GCCCGCACTGTTGCTGCCTTGTTGCGCCAAAAAATGCAGCGACAGGCCGATGAGCAGTGCGTAAAGAAGCTGGGGCCCGCCGTAGTGTTCGGACAAAAAGGTCGCAGACAA
This sequence comes from uncultured Burkholderiales bacterium, assembly GCA_903953985.1. Lineage (GTDB taxonomy): Bacteria > Pseudomonadota > Gammaproteobacteria > Burkholderiales > Burkholderiaceae_C > Limnohabitans_A. The sequence continues at coordinate 3,026 of CAJBLW010000292.1, read as the reverse complement.
GGCAATCAGGGCGCAGATCAAGACACCCGGCACATGCGCTTTGAACTGGGCACCCCTGCTGCCCACGGCTTTTCCTGGCTGGCCCATCAGCTCAGGGCGCGGATGGCGTCCCATGTCGACTGAGGCACATCCACGCCCGCTTGTTGGGCCGCCGCCAGCAGCTGGATGCGACGCTGGCCGGGCAGGCGCACGCCCTCGTCGGCCAGCATGGCCGAGACCAGGGCCTCAACCCGTTCGCCGTACACCGACTGTCCGCCCAGTGCCTCAGGGTCGATCACGATGAAGACCTGGCCCAAGCGGGGTTGGTTGCCCTCGGGCTTGAAAAACGTGTCGGCCTCGGCGCCGAAATGGGCCCCGGTCAAGCTGGTGACCAGCAGTTCGACCACCAGGGCCAACATCGCGCCCTTGGTGCCGCCCATGGCCAGCATTGAGCCTTCCAGGCCTTTGCTGGGATCGGTCGTGGGGTTTCCGTCCCGGTCAAGGGCCCAGCCCAAAGGGATGGATTCACCTTTGGCTGCCGCCACCATCAATTTGCCGCGGGCCACCTCCGACAAAGACAAATCCACACTGACCGGTGGATGGCCTCTTCGAGGAAAAATGGCTGCGATCGGGTTGGTCCCGAAAATGGCGCGCTTGCCCCCCGCTGCAGGCATGGCTGCCGGGGAGTTGCCACAAGCGATTCCAACCATGCCCGCTTCGGCCACAGGGTCAAGATGGTAGGCCGCCATGCCGAAATGGTGGCTGTTGGTGACCGCTGCGATGGCGATGCCTTGCTGCCGAGCCCTGGCCATGGCCTCGTCTATGGCCATGCGACAAGCTGGAAAAGCAAAGCCATTCCCTGCATCGATCAGCACGGCGCTTGCGCGTTGATTTTTAATCACTGGCACTGCATCCCCAAGCACGCGACCCGCCTTGAGATGACTTACATACATGCTGACCCGCGACAGGCCATGCGACGGTAAGCCGCTGGCTTCGGCCGCCACCAATGCATGCGCCGTAGCGCTGGCTTGTGCGGTTGAGGCCCCTGCATGGACCAGCGCCGCTTGCACCAAGGTGTTGAGTTCTTCAAATGAGTGAAACATGAGAAATTAGGCTTTCAGGGCGCAGGCCACAGCGGATGCAATCATGGTGGAGACGCGCACATTGGATTCGGCCGTGACACCGGCAACGTGTGGCGTGAGGATGACATTAGGGCAAGCTTCCCAAGCTGAACCAGCCCCCAAGGGCTCTGTTTCAAACACGTCGAAAGCTGCGCCACCAAGATCACCTTGGCGCAAAGCTGCAGCCACCGCTGCTTCGTCCACAATGCCGCCACGTGAGGTGTTGATCACAATGGCGCTTCGCTTCATCTGTGCAATGCGTTGCGCCGATAGCAGTTTGGTCGTGTCAGGCGTCAGCGGAACGTGCAGGCTGATCACGTCGGCTTGAGCGATAAGTTGGTCCAGCGAGACTGATTGAACACCCGTGCGCGTCCAAGTCGAACTGTCGGCTGGCAACATTGGATCGTGTGCGATCACACGCATGCCTAATTTTTGGGCCAAATCAGCAGTTAACTGACCTATGCCGCCAAACCCGACCAACCCCAAGCAGGTGCCTGAAATCTCACGTCCGTTCGACAGCAAAGCGCGTGGCCATGAACCACTGATGACTTGTTCGCTTGACCGATAAACACCGCGCAACAACACCATCGCCGTGCCGATCACGTATTCGGCGACAGCAAGGGCATTCGCGCCAGTGGCGGGAATAACTTGCATGCCGCGCGCCTCGCATGTGGCAACATCGATGTTGTCCAGCCCCACGCCCAGTCGGCCTATGACGGTGGCTTGGGCGCAGGCCGCCAGCAATTCGCCCCGCACTTGGGTACGGTTGCGAACAATAAGTCCATCGGCATCGGCCACTTCGGCTAACAAGCGTTCTGCATCATCTACAAGCGTTGGGTCGTAGACAACATGAAAGCTGTGGCTTAACGAAGCCACAGCCGACTCGTCCATGAACTCGGTGATGACGATTTTTTTCATGCTCATGCCAATTAGCCAGCTTGGATATTGCGGATTTTTACAATCTCACGCCAGCGCGCAACGTCTTTTTTAATGATTTCGCCGAATTCGGCTGGGCCAAAGCCCGTGGGCGTGAAGCCAAGAGATGCTACGCGGTCAAAGACTTCTTTGGTCTTCAACGTGCGCATGGTTTCAGCGGCGACTTTGTCAACAATGGCCTTGGGCGTATCGGCTGGCATCATCAAGCCAGTCCAGTTTTCAAGCTCGACCCCGGGCATGCCCAATTCGGTGAATGTCGGTACATCGGGCAGCAGGGGGTGGCGCTTGCCTGAGGTCACAGCCAAAGCGCGCAGCTTTCCTGCTTTGACGAAGCTCGAGCATTCGGGCATGTTGGATACGATGAAATCAAGCTGCGAACCCAACAGGTCGTTGAGCGATGGTGCGCCACCTTTGTAAGGTATGTGTGTCACGTCAATTTTGGCGTTGTAAGCCAACAACTCTAGACCCAGATGAGGCGGTGTCCCGTTACCGCTGGAGCCGGCATTGAGCCGTTTGGCTCTCGCTTGCACCAGAAAATCAGCCAGTGTTTTAGCCGGATTGCTTTCATTCACCACCAATACCAAAGGACTGGTGGCGAGGTGGGCGACAGGCGTCAGATTTTTTTCTAAACTGTAGGGCAGGTTGCTAAACAGCGACTGGTTAACGGCGTGGGCCAGCGTGATTGCCAACCAGGTGTAACCATCGGGGGGGGACTTTGCGGCCAAGTCGGCACCCAAGTTGGCGCTGGCACCGGCGCGGTTGTCCACCAAAACAGATTGCTTGAGTGCCAAGCCGACGTTGAGCGCAATCAGGCGAGCCATCACATCGGTGAGTCCACCTGGTGGAAAAGGCACGATGTAGCGCACCGGCTTGGACGGAAAGTCGCTCGCCGCTTGCGCGAAAACAGAGGTGGGGAAGGCGGACATGGCCGCAGCCGATGCCAACGCGTGAAGTGCCGATCGTCTGGTGCGCATGTCTGTCTCCTGAGTG
>CAJBLW010000291.1 GCA_903953985.1 uncultured Burkholderiales bacterium | reverse complement strand
GCTCACGGGCAAAACCCGCTTCGAGTTGCGGCTTGCCAGACTCGTAGGGGCGGGGCCAAGCGATGTCCTTGTAGCCAATGCGCGCCGCTTCAGTCAAGGTCCAGGCCGGATTGGCCAGGTGCGGACGGGCCACGGCGCACAAGTCGGCGCGCCCTGCGGCCAGGATGCTGTTAACGTGGTCGGCTTCGCTGATGGCCCCCACCGCGATGGTAGCGATCCCCGCCTCTTGGCGGATGCGATCTGCAAAAGGCGTTTGGTACATGCGGCCGTAAGTGGGCTTTTGCTGCGCGCTGACCTGGCCCGACGAGCAGTCGATCATGTCTGCGCCTGCGGCCTTGAATGCACGGGCGATCTCGACCGCGTCGGTCGGCGTGATGCCGCCTTCGACCCAGTCGTGCGCCGAAATGCGCACCGACATGGGCAACTCTTTTGGCCAAGCGACGCGCACAGCGACAAACACCTCAAGGGGGTAGCGCAGGCGGTTGGCGAGTGATCCGCCGTATTCGTCTGTGCGCTGGTTGGTGAGCGGGCTGATATAACTCGAGAGCAAATAACCGTGGGCGCAATGCAGCTCCAGCCAATCAAAACCCGCTTGTGCAGCGCGTTGGGTGCTGGCCACGAATTCCGCGGTCACGCGATCCATGTCTTCGCGGGTCATGGCACGGGGCACGTCGCCGTGGAGCAAATAGGGAATGGGCGAAGCGGCGATCAGCGGCCAGTTGCCTTCAGCATCTTCCGTGGGCACAGGCTGGTCCATGCCCGGGCCTTGCCAGGGACGGCAGGTCGAGCCTTTCGGGCCGGCATGGCCGATCTGCAGCCCGATCTTCGCGTCTGTCTTGGCGTGCACCCAGTCCACGATCCTTGCAAAGTCGTTGGTCTGCTGGTCATTCCACAGGCCCGGGCATCCATGGGTGATGCGTCCATCGGTACTCGGTGCGGTCATCTCGACCATCACCAAACCTGCGCCGCCTATGGCGCGTGCTCCCAGGTGCACCAGGTGGTCGTCACCCGCGCGACCATCCACCGCCATGTATTGCGCCATCGGTGATACCACCACACGGTTCTTGAGCGTGACCGAGCGTTGGGTATAGGGCGTGAACATGGGGGGGCGAATACCAGGGGTCGCGGTACGTCCTGCAAACCAGGCCTCATAACCTTCCAGCCAGGCCTTGTCCCGCAGACGCAAATTCTCGTGGCTGATGCGCTGGCTGCGGGTCAGCATGGAGTACATGAACTGCTCGGGTTCGAGTTGGTCACAGTAGCGCTCGCCACACACCTCGAACCATTCCATCGCGTTCCAAGCGGCGTTTTGCAGGCGAATCACATCTATTTCGCGCACGGCTTGGTAATGCTGCAGTACCTCTGGAATACGGTCGGGTGTGTCTCCCAAGGCGTTGAACTGACGTACCAACTCGATGGCGTCTTCGAGTGCGAGTTTGGTGCCCGAGCCAATGGCAAAGTGTGCGGTGTGCACCGCATCGCCCATCAGCACCACATGGCTGTTGCCGTTGAAAGTGGCCCAGTTCGCGCACTTGACGCGCTGGAAGTTGAGCCACGCCGAGCCACGCAGGTGGCGGGCATTGGTCATCAGCTTTTCGCCTTGTAGGTTCTTGGCAAAGAGCTTTTCGCAGAAAGCGATAGAAGCGTCTTGATCGGCTTTGTCGAGGCCGTGCGCCAGCCAGACGTGCTCTGGGCACTCGACGATGAAGGTAGATGTTTGGTTGTCGAACTTGTAGACGTGGGCCTGGAACCAGCCGTGCTCAGTCTTCTCAAACAAAAAGGTGAAGGCGTCGTATTGGCGATTAGTGCCCAGCCAGATAAAGCGATTAGGTCGTGTGACGATATCCGGCTTGAATACCTCTGGCATCCGACTGCGCACCCGAGAGTTGACTCCGTCACTGGCGATGATGAGGTCGGCATCAGGGAAGTCCAGGTCAGAGTCGACATCCTGCTCAAATAGGAGTTTGACACCCAACTGCTCACAGCGTTCTTGCAGGATGTTCAGCAACTTCTTGCGGCCAATACCCACAAAGCCATGCCCTCCCGAGCGAATCACACGGTCCTTGAAATGCAACTCGATGTCGTCCCAATGATTGAACGCCTGCTGGACCTCGTTCGCGGTCTCGATGTCCCATTGACGCATATTTTCGAGCGTCTGGTCTGAAAACACCACGCCCCAGCCAAAGGTGTCGTAGGGCTTGTTGCGCTCGACCACCGTAATGTCATGGTGAGGGCCTAGTTTTTTCATCAACAACGCAAAATACAGCCCGGATGGGCCCCCGCCAATAGATACGATTTTCATGTCCACTCACTTTGCTTTAAGAACACAGGACTTAAATTGAGACCCATACATTTGAAGCCTCAAGTGTTTAAGCAAAATGAAATCAGGTCAATCTGGTAAAAACCCTTGGGGGATTAATCGCTTTGTAAAGTTCAAAGATGAAAAAGCATTCGCACAAAGCAAAACGCCCCACCGTTAGGTGAGGCGTTTTGGGCTGTTAGAAGCCTGACGATGTCCTACTTTCACACGGGAATCCGCACTATCATCGGCGCTAAGTCGTTTCACGGTCCTGTTCGAGATGGGAAGGAGTGGGGCCAACTTGCTATGGTCATCAGGCATAACTTGGTGTCATCTTGACCTGCGTCAAGACAACGAATTCATAGAGTTTCGAATCAGATTTTCTGAGCTTTCGCTCAGGCCTTACAGCCTTTTTTGAATGCGTCAACTT
>CAJBLW010000290.1 GCA_903953985.1 uncultured Burkholderiales bacterium | reverse complement strand
TTCCACATGGTAAGCACCGATGTGTTGGGTGATACCACCGGCTTCACCCGAGGCCACTTTGGCTCGGCGAATGTAGTCAAGCAACGAGGTTTTGCCGTGGTCGACGTGACCCATGACAGTGACCACAGGCGCTCGGGTAAGAGACTCACCCACGTGTGCAGAAGCTTCTTCTTCGGTAAAGGCCTCAGGGTCGTCCAAAGAAGCGATGACTGCCACATGGCCCATTTCTTCCACCACGATCATGGCGGTGTCTTGGTCCAACGGCTGGTTCATGGTGGCCATCTGGCCCAGTTTCATCAAGTGCTTGATGACCTCAGAGGCCTTGATGGCCATCTTGTGGGCCAACTCTGACACGGTGATGGTCTCAGGGACGTGCACTTCAAGCACACGCACCTCGGTTGTTGCCTGCTGGTTGTGACCGTCATCACGGTCGCGTTCGTTGCCACGGCGTCCTCGTGGTCCGGTACGCCAGTTGTTACGGCCCACACCGCCACTGGTGTCGCCACGCGTGGGACTGGCCTTCTTCTTGGCCGGATCACCCGCCCAGCTAGAAGACAGCTTCGCCGACTTGACTTCCTTGTTGGCGCCAGGAGCCGCAGGCGCTGCAGCTTGCGCAGCCGCTGCACGAGCACCGGGCGCAGGTGTTCCTGCTGGTTTGTGCAAAGTACCCTTCACTGCTGCTTTGGGCTCAGCCTTGGGCTCTTCCTTTTTGGCGACCAGCACTTTCTTGGGGGCATTCATCATCGACCGGATGGCCTCGGCCTCGGCCAATGCCTTACGGCGGCGCGAATCCAGATCCAGTGCACGCGCTGTGTCTTCATCGGCCTTGGCCTTAGACTCTGCAGCGGCTTTTTGTACCAAGGCGTCACGCGCTGCCTTAGCAGCTTCGGCTTTGGCGGTCGCTAGTTGAGCCGCTTGCTCGGCTGCAGCAGCCTTGACATCAGCGGCAGATTCGACGGGCTCTGATGTTGTTGGTGCAACTGGCTTGGCCTGAGAAGCCGCATTGATGCTGGCCGCTTCGGCCCGCGCCAACTGTTCGCGCTCTTGGCGACTCAGCAGCGGCTTGGCCACAGCAGGCTCTTCAGCAGGGTTCACGGTCGCAGATTGAGACTGGGCCAGAGCTTGTGCTTCCTGCGCTGCCAATTCGGCGCGTTGCGCAGCTTCCTGCGCCTCGCGCAGTCGGCGCTTTTCAGCCAACTCCTCTTCCTGTTGAAGGATCAACTCGGCCTGACGCCGCGCTTGCTCTTCAAGGCGAGCCAAATCGGCATGGTCCAGTTGTGGCTCCACTGTTTCTTCTGGGGGGGCCGCTGGCTCGTCATCGCGTTTGATCAGCGTGCGTTTCTTGCGCACTTCGACTTGGATGGTACGGGCCTTGCCCGAGGCATCGGCTTGCTTGATCTCACTGGTGGATTTTTTGACCAGAGTGATCTTCTTGCGTTCGGCGGACACGGTGCCGTGGCTCGCTTGCAAGTAGCTGAGCAGTTTTTGTTTGTCAGCATCGGTCAAAGCATCGCCTTCAGAGGCTTTGGTCACCCCGGCAGATCGCAGTTGGTCGAGCAAGACATCGGCAGATTTTTTGAGTTCATTGGCGAACTCGGCAACAGTGGTACTGGACATAATTTTGTTCAAGCCTCCATCAGACTTCAGGCCTGGCCTGCGAACCAATGTTCGCGGGCTTTCATGATCAGGGCGGTGGCCTCTTCAACGCTTTGACCGGTGATGTCGGTCAACTCGTCAGTGGCCAGATCAGCCAGGTCGTCACGGGTTTGGACACCCGCCTCAACCAGCTTGGAAATCAGCTCAGGGGTCAGGCCTGGCAGGTCGCGCAGGTCTTGAGAAACGTCTTCAACGCTCTCTTCACGCGCAATTTCAAGGGTCAACAAAGCGTCTTTCGCACGGGTGCGCAGCTCGTTGATGGTGTCTTCGTCGAAGCTTTCGATTTCCAGCATTTCCTGGATCGGCACATAAGCCACTTCTTCGAGGCTGGTGAAACCTTCGCCGATCAGGATGTCGGCGATCTCCTGGTCTACATCGAGCTTTTCCATGAACAACTGGCGGATGCCGGTGGTTTCTTCGGCTTGCTTTTGGGCCGACTCGGCTGCGTCCATGATGTTGATCTTCCAACCCGTCAGGTCAGAAGCCAAACGCACGTTTTGTCCACCACGGCCAATGGCAATCGCCAGGTTTTCCTCGTCCACCACCACGTCCATGGCGTGCTTTTCTTCATCCACCACGATGGACTGCACGTTGGCCGGCGCCAAAGCGCCGATCACGAACTGGGCGGGGTCTTCGCTCCACAAAACAATGTCGACTCGCTCGCCAGCCAACTCGTTGGTGACGGCGTTGACACGGGTGCCGCGCACGCCGACGCAGGTGCCGATGGGGTCTACCCGCTTGTCATGTGACAACACGGCGATTTTGGCGCGTGAGCCGGGGTCACGGGCGCAGGTTTTGATCTCGAGCAGGCCTTGTTCAATTTCGGGCACTTCCTGACGGAACAACTCGATCATGAACTCGGGGGCTGAACGCGACAACAAAATTGGAGCACCGCGCAAAGTCAAGTCGACTTCCATGATCATGGCGCGAACGCGGTCACCGCTGCGCAGGTTTTCTTTGGGGATCATCTCGCTGCGTCTCAAGCGGCCCTCGATGCGACCGGACTCGCAGATGATGTCGCCCTTGTCCATTCGCTTGACGGTTCCGACAAAGATTTTCTCGCCCCGCGACATGAAGTCATTGAGTAACATTTCGCGCTCGGCATCGCGGATCTTTTGCAAAATAACCTGCTTAGCGGCCATGGCGCCAATGCGTCCGATAGGCACCGACTCAATCGACTCTTCGATGTAGTCATCGACTTCAATGTCCGGTATTTGCTCTTTGGCTTCAAACAACAGGATTTCCTGCTCGGGCAGTTGCAAACCGGCCTCATCGGGCACCACGTGCCAACGGCGAAAACTCTCGTAATTGCCGTTGTCGCGGTCCACCGCCACACGGATGTCCACTTCGCCTTGATAAAGCTTCTTGGTAGCTTGTGCCA
>CAJBLW010000289.1 GCA_903953985.1 uncultured Burkholderiales bacterium | reverse complement strand
GCTGTTGATAAAACAAGGCCTTGCCGACCCGAACTGCCTCGCGCGGTTTGGCCAAAATGGCGTTCACCAGCGCATCGACCTGCGCATCCAGTTCAGCCGCCGCACACACGCGGTTCACCAGCCCACGGCTTTGGGCCTCTGTGGCCGAGATAAAACCACCCGTCAGCAGCATTTCCATGGCCTGCTTGGCGTGCATGTTGCGCACCAACGGCACGCTGGGCGTGGCGCAAAACAAACCCACATCGATGCCATTCACGCCAAACGTGGCGCTGTCGGTCGATACGGCCAAATCGCATTGCGCCACCAGCTGGCAACCCGCCGCCGTCGCCAAGCCTTGCACGCGGGCGATCACGGGCACAGGCAACTTCTGAATCGTCAGCATCATTCGGCTGCACTGGGCAAAGAGTTTTTGGTAGTAGGCCAGCTCGGGCTGGGCCCGCATTTCCTTGAGGTTGTGACCCGCGCAAAAAGCCTTGCCTGCTGCGGCCAGCACCACCACTCGGGCCTGCTCGTCTTGCGCGATCGCATTCAGGGATTGCTGCAGGGCATCCAGCATGGCCTCACTCAAAGCATTGAAGCTGACGGGGCTGTTGAGGGTCAGCCGGTGCACACCACGCGCATCGCGCTCGTGCAGCAGCAGGTCGTTCGAGGAGGAGGCAGTTGAATCGGTCATGCCACCATTGTGCCCAAAGCCACTGCTCAAACGTCGGCCAGCACGCGCAAATGTGCTTCTACACTGCGGCCCAGCGCACTCAGGTTGTAACCGCCTTCTAGGCAACTGACGATGCGCCCTTGGGCATGGCGCAGCGCCACGTCCTTGATGCGCTGAGTGATCCATGCGTAATCCTGCTCCACCAACCCCATCTGGCCCAAGTCGTCTTCGCGGTGGGCATCAAAACCCGCGCTGATGAAGATCAGCTCTGGTTTGTGCGCCTCCAGGCGCGGCATCCACAGCATGTCCACCAACTCGCGAATGTCCATGCCCCGGGTGTAGGCGGGCACAGGCAGGTTGACCAGGTTGGCGGCTTGAGATGTCGAGCCACCTTCCGGATAAAACGGATGCTGAAAAAAACTCACCATTAGGATGCGATCGTCACCCGCCACGATGTCCTCGGTGCCGTTGCCGTGGTGCACGTCAAAGTCCACAATCGCCACCCTATTGAGTCCATGACGCTCCAGGGCATATTTGGCCGCGATGGCCACGTTGTTGAAGAAGCAAAAACCCATGGCCTTGTCGCGGCAAGCGTGGTGACCCGGTGGGCGCACGGCACAAAAGGCGTTCTCAAGCTCTCCGGCCAGCACGGCGTCAGTAGCATCCAGGGCGGCACCCGCCGCGGCCAAAGCCGCATCCCAGGTGTGGACATTGATCATCGTGTCGGGGTCCAGGCTGGAGTGCGTGGGGCCGCCTGCGGCGATGTCTTCGCGCAGGGCATCACCCAAACCACGCAAAGCCGCCACATGCATGCGACCGTGGGCCAGCTCGATGTCGGCCAAAGAGGCAGGCGTGGCCTCGCGCCTTTGCAGCGCCATGTCCACGCCACTGATCAACAAGCGGTCTTCGATGGCCCCCAAGCGCTCCGGGCACTCAGGGTGACCCGCGCCCATTTCATGATGCCAACAAGCTGGGTGGGTGAAATAACCTGTCGCGCCCATGAATGTGTCTTCCCGATGCATCACAGCCAACACGGCTGTTGTTTTTGAAGAATTGATCTGTTTTTTTACGTGTTCCAGCTTAGCACGGACACACGCGAGCGGCGTTTAAACTCACGACAATGCAAGCGTTCAAATCCTGCCCCCAACCGATCCCGCACAAACCTGGGCCCAGGTGGATGCCCATGGGCCTGGCCCTGCTGATCGTCGCGTTGACGGCCCTTGCACCCGTCAGCGCACAACCAGCCCAAGACGCCCCCAAGCGGCAAAAAGCCAGCAGCCCCCCGCCCGCCAAAGCCCAGACGCAGCAGCGCCGTCAAAGCCATACGGCCAAAGCCAAAGCCGCACACTCAATCAAAAAAACAGCCGTCACGGGCATCCCCCTCGAAAGCTCTGCCCAAACCCAAGCATGGGCTGAGGATGCAGCCCAACGCTTGCAGCTAGACCCCATCTGGCTCAAAAACACCCTGGGCCAAGCCAAACGCCTGCCTTCGGTCGAACGTTTCGTCTTACCCCCCAGCAGCCCCACCGCCAAAAACTGGGCCGCATACCGCGCCCGCTTCATCGAACCCACACGCATCCAGGCCGGCGCACGCTATTGGCAAACCCACCGCAGCGCTTTGGAGCGCGCCGAGCGTGAATACGGCGTGCCCGCATCGGTGATCGTCGGCATCATTGGGGTGGAAACACTCTATGGCCAAAACACCGGCAACTTCCGCATCCTCGACGCGCTGGCCACGCTGACTTTCCACTTTCCCGACGCCCACCCCCGGGCGACCTCACGCCAAGCTTTTTTTCAAAGCGAGCTGGAGCAATTTTTGCTGCTCACTTCGCGCAGCGGAGCCGACCCTCTGGCCATCCGGGGCAGCTACGCCGGGGCCATGGGCCTGCCGCAATTCATGCCATCCAG
>CAJBLW010000288.1 GCA_903953985.1 uncultured Burkholderiales bacterium | reverse complement strand
GGCTTCCAGCATGAGTGGAATGCGGTTGTAGCCTTGACTGGCCAGGCTTTTGAATTCAAGTTCTGTGATCACGGGCAAGAGCCTCCAAAGCGCTCAGCGACCTCGCTCGAGGTGCTTTTCATTCATCCAGGTGCCCAGACTGTGCTGGGCGCGGGTGGCGGCCAAGGCCGCACAGTCGAAGGTGTCAGGCTGGCTGACGCCAGGGCCAGGCTCCCTGGCCTTCCGCTGGGGAATGGCTCGGCAGGCAGGCTGCGCAGGAGTGACTGTGGATGATGAACATGATGGGTTGAGTGTAGCAAAGCTGACAGGCCATTTTTTTAACCAAAGGCTCGCCATTCATGACTGGGCGATGCCCAGGCACTTGGGCAACTGAGCCAAAGAGTCCAGCCAAGCGGCTGCGGGCGTGTCTTGTACCCGTTGCCCATGGTTGTAGCCGTACGTCACCAGCACCAAAGGACACCCGGCGGCATGGGCGGCTTGCGCATCGTTGATGGAATCGCCCACCATCAAGGTTCTGCCCACCACTGAACCCAAAGCTTCGCAAGTTTTGAGGATGGGCAAGGGATCGGGCTTTTTACGCTCGAAGCTGTCACCACCAAAGACATGTTCAAAAAATGGGTCCAGTGATTTCTGTTTCAACAAGGCCTTGGCAAACGACAAGGGCTTGTTGGTCAGGCACGCCATGGGCAAGCCCTGGTCGGCGCAGATCTGCAATGCCGACAACACGCCGGGGTAAACATCGGCGAATTCGCCGTTGATTTGAAGGTAATGTTGCTGGTAGCGCAGCCAGGCGCGCTCAAACAAAGCTTCCACCGACATCGCAGAACAGGTCTGTCCAGCGCCATTGAACTCGGGACGCGCGATCTGATAGGCCAGCAGGGTTCGAATCAGGTGTTCAGAGCCCTTGCCAATGGTCTGCTCGATCATTTCGTTGGAGACCGCAGGCAAGTCCAAATCGGCCATCGTGCGGTGCAACGCCACTTGGAAATCGCCCAAGGTGTGCACCATGGTGCCGTCCAGATCAAAAATGAGGGCTTCGATCTGCGTCAGGTCATGGTCGAAGCCAGCCATGCTCAGCCCAGCGCCACGCGCATTTGGTCGATCACGGCTTTGTAGTCGGACTTGCCAAAAATGGCACTGCCCGCCACAAAGGTGTCTGCCCCGGCATCGGCCACGCGGCGGATGTTGTCGGTCTTGATGCCGCCGTCCACTTCCAGGCGAATGTCGCGGCCGCTTCGTTCAATCCATTGCCGTGCCAGCTCAACCTTGCGCAAGGCCGAATCAATGAAGCTTTGACCACCAAAACCCGGGTTGACACTCATGATCAGGATCAGATCAATGTCGTCTATCGTCCACTCCAGCACATCCAGGGGTTCGGCCGGATTGAACACCAAACCCGCCTTGATGCCCTTGCTTTTAATGGCCTGAATGCTGCGGTGCACATGCGCACTGGCATCCGGGTGAAAGCTGATCAGATCGGCTCCCGCATCGGCAAATGATGCCGCCAAAGCATCTACGGGAGAAATCATCAAATGCACATCGATTGGAACAGCGACACCAGCCGCAGTTTTAGCGTGTGGTCTGAGGGCCTCGCAAATCATGGGGCCAAAGGTGAGATTGGGCACGTAATGGTTGTCCATCACATCAAAATGGATCCAGTCAGCACCGGCGTCGATGACGCTTTTGACTTCTGCACCCAGACATGAGAAATCAGCCGAGAGAATGGAAGGGGCAATTTTGTAGAGGCTTGTCATGTGAGAATTGTCGCAGTTAACATGCAGTAATGTCTGTACACCAAGTTCATATTGATGTGTTGCCCCAGTACGTGGCCGACCAAAGCGATCCCTTGCAGGATGTTTATTCTTTCACCTACACCGTGACAGTGACCAACACTGGCAAGTCCCCGGTTCAGCTGATTTCTCGCCACTGGATCATCCAGGACGAGAAGGGCCACATTGACGAAGTCAAGGGTTTGGGGGTGGTAGGGCAACAACCGCTGCTTCGGCCCGGAGAGGCTTTCCAGTACACCAGCGCCTGCCGTTTGCGTGCTTCCAGCGGCACCATGCATGGCAGCTATTTCTTCGTCTCTGACGAAGGCCACCGTTTTGATGCGCCCATTGCCAAGTTTGTGCTGGACGCCTCGAGCAGCGCGTCTGCCGGGCGCACACTGCATTGATCCTGTCTCGATCCTGCCGCTCGCCTTGCGGTTAAGCTCTGTGCCATGGGTGAATTTGACCTGATTGAGCGCTTCTTCAAGCGTCCACCGCGCCAAGCCAACGTTGGTGTGGGTGATGACTGTGCAGTTTGGACCCCGCGCGAGGGCCATCAGTTGGCCTTGTCGGCCGATATGCTGGTCGAAGGCCGCCATTTTTTGAGCACCGTGGACCCCGCTCATCTGGGGCATAAGTCCCTGGCCGTTAATTTGAGCGACTTGGCTGCGTGTGGTGCTACACCCCAGGCTTTTTTGCTGTCCCTTTCATTGCCAAGGGTTGACGAAGATTGGCTGTCACGCTTTACCAAGGGATTGTTTGATTTGGCCGATGCCCATTCTTGCGAACTGATTGGCGGAGACACCACCCAGGGCCCGCTGAACATCGCTATCACGGTCATGGGCGATGTACCGCATGGACAAGTGATTTTGCGTCGCAATGCCCAAGTTGATGACGATGTGTATGTCAGTGGCTTTTTAGGCGATGCGCGTTTGGCCCTCGAAGCTTTTCGTGGCGCCATCAGCCTGCCCGAAACGGTTTTTTCGGCTGCCCGTAAGCGATTGGAATGCCCAGAACCTCGAGTGGCGCTTGGCCTAGCCCTGCGTGGCACGGCCACCGCCATGGCCGACATCAGCGACGGTTTGGTTGGCGACTTGGGACACATTCTCCAATCAAGCCATGTGGGGGCAGAGATCGATGTGTCCCTCACAAGCAGTCTGATGGCAACCAACACCCTGTGGCACTGCCCTGAAGAGCTTGCCTTCAATTGTATTTTTTCAGGCGGCGACGATTACGAGCTGGTTTTCACGGCCCCGCCTTCTACAGCACGACAAGTGCAGGTTGCCGCTGAGGTGACAGGCACGCGTGTCACGCGCATTGGACGCATCACCCCGCATCGGGGCCTGATTTTGCTTGATGGAAACGGTCTTCCAAACACCCGTCCGCTGTTTTCTTTTGACCACTTTGCTTAAAGAGGGCCGTCTTGACCGATTCACCGCAAGCACCTGTGCGCGCCAATGCCGCATTTATGCTGCTGCACCCTGCTCACGTCATCGCCCTGGGTTTCGGCTCTGGACTTTCCCCGAAAGCACCCGGCACAGTCGGGAGTTTGTGGGGCTGGGTTTCCTGGCTGCTGATTCAGCAACAGTTCAGCATTTCTACCCAAGCGTGGATCATCGCATGTGCTGTACTTGCCGGTTGGTGGGCTTGTACCGTGACCGCCCGCCACATGGGCATCAGTGACCCCGGCGCCATTGTCTGGGATGAAATTGTGGCCATGTGGCTTATTCTTTTTATGCTCACCCCCAGTGGTTTTTCAGCTCAGTTAGCAGCCTTTGTGCTGTTCCGTTTTTTTGATGCGGTCAAACCAGGCCCCATTGCTTGGGCTGATCGATTGTTCAAAGGTTTTGGTTGGCAAGGTGGTTGGGGCATCGTTTGGGACGACCTGGTGGCCGCTTTTTGCACCCTGCTGGCGATTGCTTTGTGGAGGGTCTGG
>CAJBLW010000287.1 GCA_903953985.1 uncultured Burkholderiales bacterium | reverse complement strand
TCGGTCCGACCAAAAAAGGCCCGGAACTGCTCTGCCAGCACCGGGTTGAAAGTGATGGAACGCGCCCAGCCGATGCCCGCGCCCAGCGTGTCGCCGTAGCTGAAACCGCCGCAAGCCACCAGGCCTTTGAAATCGGCCAGCTTGGCGCGGCCCGATTGCAGGTCGGTCATGTGCACGTCGTGCGACTCGAAGCCCGCTTTGTGGAAGGTGTAGGCCATTTCAACATGCGAGTTGACGCCCTGTTCGCGCAAGATCGCTACCTTGGGGCGCGACAAATTCAGGAACGGTGCAGCCACGTTCTCGCTCGGGTCAAAGCTCAGCGCCACATGCATGCCGGGGTCATCGGCCTGGCCTGCGGCGGCGTGCTCGGCATCAGCGCAGGCGGGGTTGTCGCGCTGCTGGCAAATCTTCCAGCTCACGCTGTCCCAGACCTGGTGCAGGTCTTCGAGCTTGGCCGCAAACACCTCTTTGGTGTCGCGCCAAATGGTGAGTTCGCCCACGCCTTTTTGGATGGTCGATTGCACGGGACGGGTTTTGCCGATCACATGCGTGTGTTTGGACAGGCCGTGTTCGCGCAGGGTTTGAATCACCGCGTTGCGGTCGGACGTGCGCACTTGCAGCACCACGCCCAGCTCTTCATTGAACAGGGCTTTGAGCGTGAGTTCGTCGCGGCGGGCGCTCACCTGGCCTGCCCAGTTCTTGGCGTCGCCATGGTCGGCACGGCTATCGGTGATGCCGTCGCCTTCGGTCACCAGCATGTCCACATTGAGGGCCACGCCCACATGACCCGCAAAAGCCATCTCGGCCACAGCGGCCAGCAAACCGCCGTCGCTGCGGTCGTGGTAGGCCAGGATCTGGCCTTGCGCACGCAGCACATTGATTGCTTTGACCAAATTCACCAGCGCTTGCGGCTCCTCCAGATCAGGCACGCTGTCACCGAATTGGCCCAGCACCTGGCCCAGCACGCTGCCGCCCATGCGGTTTTGGCCTTGACCGAGGTCGATCAAGAGCAGGCTGGTGTCATCGGTTTTTGCGTCCAGCTGCGGCGTCAAAGTGCCACGCACGTCAGGCAGGCTGGCAAAGGCGGTGATGATCAGGCTGACCGGCGAGGTGACTTTGTGGGTATGACCGTTGTCGGACCACTGCGTGCGCATCGACAAGCTGTCTTTGCCCACAGGAATCGAGATGTCGAGCGCCGGGCACAACTCCATGCCCACGGCCTTAACGGTTTCGTACAGCGCGGCGTCTTCACCCGGCTCGCCGCAAGCGGCCATCCAGTTGGCCGACATCTTGACGCGGGGCAGCTCGATGGGCGCGGCCAGCAAATTGGTGATGGCTTCGGCCACAGCCATGCGGCCGGACGCAGCGGCATTCAGCGAAGCCAGCGGTGTGCGCTCGCCCATGCTCATGGCTTCACCGGCAAAGCCTTGGTAGTCGGCCAGGGTCACGGCCACGTCGGCCACAGGCACCTGCCAAGGGCCGATCATCTGATCACGGTGCGTGAGGCCCCCAACGGCGCGGTCGCCGATGGTGATGAGGAAACGCTTGGACGCCACGGTGGGGTGGCTGAGCACGTCGATCACGGCCTTTTGCAAGCTCACGCCCGTCAGGTCCATGGCGGGCGACTTGCGCTCCACGTTCTTCACGTCGCGGTGCATCTTGGGCGGCTTGCCCAGCAGCACGTCCATCGGCATGTTGACGGGCGACTCTTGGCCTTTGTCTTCCAACACCAGTTGGCGCTCGTCGGTCGCCACGCCGATCACCGCAAAAGGGCAGCGCTCGCGCTCACAAAAAGCGGTGAACTGCGCCAAAGATTCCGGCGCGATCGCCATCACGTAACGTTCTTGGCTCTCGTTGGACCAGATTTCTTTGGGGGACAAGCCAGACTCTTCGAGCTTCACGGCGCGCAAATCAAACCGTGCGCCGCGGCCAGCATCGTTGGTCAGCTCGGGGAAAGCATTGGACAAACCGCCTGCGCCCACGTCGTGGATGGCCAGGATCGGATTGGCCGGGCCTTGTGCCCAGCAGTGGTTGATGACCTCTTGCGCCCGGCGCTCGATCTCGGGGTTGCCGCGCTGCACCGAGTCAAAGTCGAGGTTGGCGGCGTTGGTGCCCGTGGCCATGGAGCTGGCCGCGCTGCCGCCCATGCCGATGCGCATGCCGGGGCCGCCCAGCTGAATCAATAAACTGCCCGCCGGAAATTCGATCTTTTTGGTTTGCTCGGCGTCGATCTGACCCAGACCACCCGCGATCATGATGGGCTTGTGGTAACCACGCACCACGCCATCCACGGTTTGTTCGTATTCACGGAAATAGCCCAGCAAATTGGGACGACCAAACTCGTTGTTGAACGCCGCGCCGCCCAGTGGGCCTTCGGTCATGATCTGCAAGGGGCTGGCGATGTGCTCGGGCTTGCCTCCCGGCTGGTCTGACATGCCGCCCCAGAGTTTGGACACGGTAAAACCTGACAAGCCCGCTTTGGGCTTGGAGCCACGACCGGTTGCGCCCTCGTCGCGGATCTCGCCGCCCGCGCCTGTGGATGCGCCGGGGAACGGTGAAATTGCAGTCGGGTGGTTATGGGTTTCGACCTTCATCAGCACATGGTGCAAGGCTTGTTCGCTCTGATACGCCGCGCCCTGCCCTGAAGTTCGGGCCACAAAGCGCTCCACCGTGTGGCCTTCCATCACCGAGGCGTTGTCCGAATACGCCACCACGGTGTGCTGGGGGCTGAGCTGGTGCGTGTTGCGGATCATGCCGAACAGGCTCTTGGGCTGGGCCACACCGTCGATGGTGAACTCGGCGTTGAAAATCTTGTGGCGGCAGTGCTCGCTGTTCGCCTGAGCGAACATCATCAACTCCACATCGGTGGGGTTGCGCTTGAGACCCGTGAACGCGGTGACCAAATAATCGATTTCGTCTTCGGCCAGGGCCAGGCCCCAAGTTTTGTTGGCCGCTTCCAGAGCAGCGCGACCCCCACCCAGCACATCCACATGGTCCATGGGCGCTGGCTCGAGCACCGTAAACAAAGCCGCCGCCTCGTCGCGGTTGGGCATGGCCGACTCGGTCATGCGGTCGTGCAAAACGGCAGCCACTTGGCCCAGTTGCTCAGCACTCAGCTTGGCTGTGCCCAGTAGGCCCGACTTCATGGTCAAACGGTATTCCGTCAGGCGCTCTACACGGCGCAACTCAAAACCGCAGTTGTGGGCGATGTCGGTGGCCTTGGAGGCCCAGGGCGACACGGTGCCCTTGCGCGGGCTGACCACGATCACGGGGCCGTCGGTGGGGCCAGCGAAAGGCTCTCCATAGGTCAACAAGGCCGAGAGGGTTTGTTTTTGAGCCTCAGCAAGTGGCGCAATCGTGGCCACCAGGTGAACAAAACGGGCCGAAATGCCCTGAATTTGCGGCGAAATGGATGCCAGTCGTGGGAAAAGCTGGGCAATGCGAAAGTCGCTGAGGGCGCTAGCGCCTTCAAAAGTCGTGATGTGCAGGGACACAGGGTGGCCTTGTAAAGAGACAGAAAACCGTCATTCCGGGGCCGCTGACTGGGGCTGGCCGGCAAAGGCGGTATTTTAACGGGGGAAACCCTTATCTGGAGGCGAGATGGACAGACAGAGGACTGTCTTTTTCAAGAAGCAAAAAAGCCGTGCTGCACAGGAGGCACGGCTTTTTGATTAGAACGTGCAGGATCCATCAACCCAGCACCGAAGTTGCCTCCATCTCGCGCCGGATTTTGTAAGCAAGGGTGCTGGTGTCCATGGCCACGTCGTCCCAAGTCAGGCTTTGGCCCTTGGCCACGGGACGAATGACTTTCACGCCATGCGCCAAACCCAGTGGCACACCACCCATGCGCTTGGAGGTGGCTGCGGGCAGCAGCTTGCCCCAGACGGTGTAACCGCCCTCGCCGTCCAGCATGTCGCCGGGTGTCAAGTCGCGTTTGGCGGTGGCCACCACGTCGGCGTTCCAGCCGATGGCCACACCCGTGGGTTCGTTGCGCAGGGCGACGCTCGCCACGCTCACGCCCACTTCGAGGCCAATCAGGTGCCAGCGTTTGTAGAGCGTGAAGTAACGCCCCGAGGGATCGGTATGGGCGTTGTACTCTTCAAAGCAGTTCTTGATGTAGTCGGTCTCGGCCTCAACCGTGACCCACACGCCCATGCGGATGTCGTAAGGGATTTTGCGGCCATCGGTCTCCAGGCTCGAGATCACCTCGACCATGCCCTTGCGCTCGAGTACGCCGCCTTCCGAGATCGGGCGGGTAACGTAGGGGATGTCTTCCACGCTGGCGGGGGGGTAAAGCAAGCCGTTGCTCGGCACGCCCAAGCCCGTGGCGTTGGACACCGCCGTGCTTTCAATCGAGGGCTTGGAGCCGTCCAGAAAACTGTTGAACATTTTGGGGTTCAGCCCGCCACGCTCGGCCTGCTCGGGCGTGAGACCGTAATAGCCCCAGACGGTTTCAGGCGTGGATTCACTGAAGTGCGGCAGCCACTTGTGGCCCCGGCCCGCTGCCACGACTGGAAAGCCGCAGGTGCGGGCCCAATCGACCAAATCACAAATGAGCGCAGGCTGGTCGCCAAAGGCCAGCGAATACACCACGCCCGCCATCTGGGCGCGGGTGGCGAGCAAGGGGCCGCAAAAAGCGTCGGCCTCTACCGTGACGTTGACCACATGTTTGCGGTGGGCAAAGGCTTCCAGAATGTGGTCCACCGCGTGCAGAGGCGAGCCGGTGCATTCCACGATCACGTCCACGGCCGGGTGACGTACCAGGCTTTGCCAATCGTCGCCCACATGGGTGGTGCCGTGTTTCACGGCATCGTCCAGGCTGCTGGCCGTCAGGCACTCAGCTTCCCAGCCCACGCGGGCCAGGTTGGTGCGGGCGTTGTCGGGTGACAGGTCGGCAATGCCCACC